>VXPH01000198.1 GCA_009839615.1 Nitrospinota bacterium | reverse complement strand
ATTGATCCGGCGACCTCAGAGATCTAGAGGCGTAAGTTCGTCGGGAGAGTGAGATGTTTATATGAGTCTGGTATAGAAGCTGGACGATTTTCGCCGCTTTTTCTGATGATGAGCCGATAACGATGCGATCCGGCTGGAGCGTGTCCCGCACCGCTTGCCCTTCGCGCAGGAATTCCGGATTGCAGACCACGTCGAAATCCGTCGAAGCGACGCCATTTTTTTCGATGACCTCTCGAACGAAATCCCCTGTGCCGACGGGTACGGTGCTTTTGTTGACGATGATCTTATAGCTGTTCAACGCGCGGGCGATGTCTGTCGCTGCTGCCTCCACCTGCGAGAGGTCCGTTCCGCCATCCTCGACGGGCGGCGTACCCACGCAGACAAAAATGATCTCGCTTTTTAAAACGGCTTCGGGTATGGAGGTGGTGAAGGTGAGCCTGCCTTCTCTCAAGTTGTGTTCCAGCAGTTCGGGCAGTCTGGGTTCATGGATGGGGCAATCGCCCGAGTTTAGGGTATCCACGCGGTTTTGGTCGATATCCACGCCGATGACGTCGTTGCCCAAGTCGGCGAATACGGCCCCTGTAACCAACCCGACATATCCACATCCAATAACGCAAATATTCACTGAATTGTCTCACCCTTCATCAAATAAGCAGGTTGCGCATAAAACGAGAGAAAGCCCGCGCGATGTTACTCAAAAAGCGAAGACGCCCATGAGCGACTTCCCCAAAATCCGCCTTCACGCAAAACATTTCGTCTGCTCGTGAAACCCGGAGCCCTCTCGCCTTCGAGCAGACCGATGAGACTAAAGCCGAGGAATACCTCGCTTTTATCCTTGGTGTCGGTGAACGTGAGCTCCACGCCCCAGCAGCAATCGAGGTAGCGCGCCGTGATGCTTTGTTCCAGTGTGGTTTTTTCGATTTTGTTCAAACGTGAAAAATATTCGAGAGAAAGATTCTCGTTGAAGGAGAACCCTCCTGCGAAATTCAGATAACTGTTTTCCGCGCTTTCCGGGTAATAGTTTCTTTGGCGCGCCCAGGTTCGATCGAGATTGAGATACCACTTCTCCCCGCCGTCGAGAAAGACACCCGTGGAGTGTTCGCTGATTTCCAGGTCATAGGGGTTGTATTTGAATTGTTGCAGCAGACGAAGTTTGGAGAAGGGCTGTGATTCGAGACTGAAAGTGATGTCGCTCAAAGGACGTTTCGGCTTCGTGTCTAGATTTTCATTTCTTCGCGCTTCGACGAAATCATAAATCTGGCTGATTCGGTAGTGGAATAACTGCCTTGTCTGGAGTCCGTCTCTTATGGGTAGTTTCGTCAGCACACGGTTCACGATGGCGTATTCGACGGCATGCTCATGCTGAAGAGTGTCCACCATATCCAGGGGGATAATCAGGCTTCTGTCGTACGCGTCGTTGTTCGGGCTGTATAGGTACTTCGCTTCAAACGAGAGGATATGCTTGAAATCCCGGAAGGGGCCGAGTTCGCCTCGATAGACTTTGCTGTATCGGGGGCCGATTGCATGAAGCCTCGCAAACCACATTTCTCGCGACAGGCCGGATTCCACGTATTGCATGTCATCGAAATCTGAACCTGTTACCGGCTCTTTTTTCTGATGCGTCCAGTGGGTTCTGCGGAATCCGACTTCGGGTGTCAGGCCAAGCCAGGGAAATGTCTCCAGGCGAAAAGATAAAGATGGTTCAAAGTGAAAGCGGCTCAGCCGGAGCGTGTTTTCGTTCTCCGATTTTCTGAGATTGGTGAAAGAGGAATCCAAATTAAAATAAAAATCGCTTTTCCCCAAACGTTTGTTGTGGATGTCCAGAATAATTTCGGGCGCTTTTTGATACAATTGTCCATCGTTTTCACCCAATCCTTCGCGTCGTCTCATGCCCAGTTGGAGTTGCCCGGCAATCTTGGGAAGGTTTTGCGTGAGAGTGACATGGGTGTCCGTGTCTTGACGCGTGCGCGTCAGCAAATCGCCTTCGAGGGAGCGGTCGTTCGGCGGGCGTTTTTGCAAATCGACCACCGCGTGCAGATTGGCGCCGATGTCCTTGAAATTCGTACGATGGAAACCTCTGGCGTCCCAAAAGGTTGACCGCTCGATTTTGTCTTTCAGGTAGCGACCCGCTATCTGTCCCGCGGTATTCCGATTTGGTGTGTAGCGGTACTCTCCTTTGTAGCGGGTGCCGCGCTTGGTGAAATAATCGACCCCGAAGGTGGCGTCCGTCGAATCGTTAATGGCCCAGAAAAATGAGGGGGAAAACTGGAAACCGCTTCGACTGCTCGAGCCGATGCCCGGCAGCAGGAAGCCGGTGGCTCTTTTCGTTTTTATCGGCACCATGGCCCAGGGGAAAAAAGCTGCCGGCACGCCCTTCACCGTCATGGTGGGGGCTTCGAGTTGGGCATAGCCCTCGACCTGGAAAGTCGCCCGCTCGAAGCCGAAAGCCCAGTCTGGAAGATCTCCTTCGCAAGTTGTGAAAGTACCCCCCTGGATTTCATATCGGTCTTCTGACAGGCGCCGAATCACGCGTCCCGTCACATAATATGTGGTGCCGATGATGCCGCGCGCGTTGAACACGACCATCCGTTCGGTATCGAGATTGAACTCGATACGATTGGCTACGATGCGATCGTTCACGGTTTGAAAAACAATGTTTCCGGTGGCGACGCCATCGCGCGTGGATGTTTGAACCTCGATATGGTCCGCACGGACTTTTGTGCCTAAATACCGGATTTCCGCGGCCCCGCGGCCGATTATCCGTTGCCGCTCTCGGTCTTCTCGTATCTCATCGGCCGTGATGGAGATAGACGCTTCTCGTTCTTTCGAGAACTGAGGGTCCTTGTTACTTTTCAAAGTTGACTTAGGCGGGGCTTGGGCTTGCGCGCCGCTGTTTTGCTGTGCCTGCGCGGAAGATAGCGTCCACAAAAGTACGAGGGAGAAAATGGTGATTGAAAAATAAAATCCATATGTTTTCGGAGAAGCGCATTTTTGAATATTCGACACGGAGACTCTCATCATCGTGAATCGTTAAGAACTATCTCTGACTTCAGATGAGTTAGGTTTGTCAAAAACGGTTTTGAGTCGAATAGATTATGAATACTATTTGGTGAGAGCGCAATCAAGAAGAAATAAGCAAGAAGGTGAAGATACGATTCATTATACGAGCCGTTTACAGCGGCATGAGATGCTTTACTGGGAGGATTATGAAGACTCCGAATGTGTTTCTTCAAAGTTTTCGGTGGCGCTCTCTTGTTTGTTTCTTCGCCATCTCGTTATTGTTCCATAGGGGCCAGATGCGGCGTAACCGACAAAGGCCAGACAGGCGACCACCTGAGGAATCGCCGCCGCCACGAACAGAGCCAGCACGGCGCCGACGAGGACGCGGAATGGTCTTCTGAGAGGTCCGCTTAAATCCTTGAAACTCTTGTAGCGTATGGTGCTCACCATCAGGAATGCCAGCACATAACTGAGCGCCGCAATGAGGATGAGGGGGACATGGGCCTTGATTGAAAAATCTTCAACCAGATATACGATGGATGCTAAAACTCCTGCGGCTCCGGGTATCGGCAGCCCCCGGAAATCCATGGAACCGCTACCCGTTTGCGCCAGTACGTTGAAGCGCGCCAGCCTCAAAGCGCCACAAGCAGCGAATATGAACGTGGCCAGCCAGCCAATTCTCCCGTAGGGAGCGAGGAGCCAAGTATATATCAAAATAGCTGGTGCGATACCGAAAGCCGTCAGGTCGCATAACGAGTCGTATTGAAGGCCAAAAGAGCTTGTGCTTTTCGTCAACCGGGCGACAGTGCCGTCCAGCCCATCTAAAACGATGGCCAACAATATGGCTAACGAAGCCCAGATAAAGTTGCCCTGGATTGAGGCGACAATCGCATAGAAGCCGGCAAACAGACTACCCGTCGTCAGCAGGTTGGGAACCAGAAATATTCCCCGTTGAAAAGAACGCCTTCTAGAGCGGCGCCTTCTCCTGCGTGAACGACGACCAAATTTATTTCGTGGTTGTCTGGTGGATTGCTCGTCCAACGATGGTTTCTCCTCCGCGAACACGCTGTCCCTTTTCTACGGATATATCAAATCCTTCCGGAAAATATAGATCTGTTCGCGAGCCGAACTGAATCAGCCCGAAGCGCTCTCCCGCGCTTATGGTATCACCCGCTTTGGTCCAGCAAACAATCCGCCGGGCCAGGACGCCTGCGATTTGAACGACCCTGAAATTATCGCCTGTATTCGTCGCGATTTCCAGGGCATTTTGTTCATTGTTGCTTGAGGCGGCTTCTTTATAGGCGGCCAGGAAACGACCTTTTTGGTAGTGGATGCTCGATATTTTCCCGTCCACGGGCGAGCGGTTGATATGAACGTCCAAAGGAGAAAGAAATATCCGGACGACTTTTCCACCATCCTCGGTGGGGGCGATTTCCACGACCCGGCCGTCCGCCGGAGATAGAACGACGCCCGGCTCATCAGGCGGGGTACGATGGGGATCTCTGAAAAACCCGGCTACAGCCGCGGCCAGCAGAAAAAAAAGAGTCGCCCAAATCCATCCCCCGAAAAGGATCGATATGAAACCAATGGCTGATAACCCGGAAACATAGCCCCAACCCTCTCTCGCAATAAATGGTCTGCTGGGGTGGTCTCTTTCACTCATGGGTCAATTTTTGGAGCCCTTAAGAGTTTTGGCTCCACGGGTGAGTGCGACTTTGCCTGTTCGGGCGATCTCTTTGATACCGAATGGTTGGAGCAAATTCAAAATGGCGTGAATTTTCCCCTCATCGCCTGTGACTTCAACGGTAATGGTATCTGTAGACACGTCGACGACACGGCCACGGAAAACGTCGATGATTTGAAAAATCTCCGACCGCGAGGCTTTTGGCGCCGAAATCTTGATGAGAATCATCTCCCGTTCGACGCTATCCGTCTCGCCCATGTCCATCACCTTAAAGGTGTCGATGAGCTTGCTGAGGTGTTTTCTGATCTGTTCGAGAACTTTTGCGTCTCCACGCGTAACGAGCGTAATTCGGGATACGCTCGGGTCCTGCGTCACCCCCACGCAAAGGCTGTCAATGTTGTAGCCCCGGGCGCTGAACAGACTTGCCACCTTGGCGAGAACGCCGAATTTATTCTCCACCAAAACCGCTATCGTATGTGTATCATCCTTGGTGTTATTGGAATTTCTGGACATTATGCGATGGGCTCCCAATCGTCGGGCATGCCGTCGTAGGGCAGCGAAATCATACCCGTGCGCGCCATCTGCGAAATGCCGTAGCCTTCGAATGCCTTGAGGAGGGTTCTGACTTTGTGATCGTTACCGCTAGCTTCGAGCGTCACAGTATCGTCGGTCATGTTAATTACCTGAGCACCGAAGGCGTTGGCGAGTTGTATGATTTCACTTCTTTTTGTAATGGGCGCTTTGATTGTGGCGAGAACGAGTTCGCGCGTGACGGCTTGGTTGTAAGAGATTTGCTCGACTTCCCGCACGTCGTAGAGCTTACGGAGTTGTTTGGCGATCTGGTCGAGTTCGTTTTCTTCGCCGATGGCGACGATGACGATGCGCGTTATCGTGGCATCCTCCGTCGGTCCGGCGGCGATGCTTTCGATGTTGTATCCACGACGCGTGAATAGGCCCGCTACATGGGAAAGCACGCCTGCGTGGTTGTTGACGAGAATGGAATAGACTTGTCTCATGATCTGGCTTCCCTGGAGGGGGGAGCGAGTTGCATCTCGTCGTTTCCGGCGCCGGCGGGAACCATGGGCCAGACGTTTTCCTCCTTGTTGACGAGGAAATTCAACACCACTGGACCATCGTGCTCGGCCGCCGTCTCAAGGGAATTCCGCACTTCGTTCACGTCGGTAACGTTGATGCCCTTCACGCCGTAACCTTCTGCAATCATGCCGAAATCGGGATTTTCCGGATAGTGCGAGTGCGAATAGCGTTTCTCGAAGAACAGTTCTTGCCATTGGCGCACCATTCCCAGGTACGCATTGTTGAGGATAGCGACTTTCACGGGGACGTTGTAGGTCGCCGCCGTGGCGAGTTCGACGAGAGTCATCGCAAAGCTGCCATCGCCGTCGATCAGCCAGACATCTTTCTCCGGACGGGCGAATTTTGCGCCGATGGCGGCGGGAAGGCCGAAACCCATCGTGCCGAGACCGCCGGACGTCACCCAGGTCTTGGGTTCGTTGAAGCGGATGAACTGAGCCGCCCACATTTGATGCTGCCCTACGCCAGTCACATAAATGCCATTACCTTCGGTGATCTCCTGAATCTGGTCGATCACGTACTGAGGCTTGATGGAGCCGTCCCAGTCATATTGAAGGGGGTAGTTCGCCTTCCAATCCGTCCAGGTCTGGCGCCATTCGTCGTAATCTCCAGGCCTTAGACGTTCATTTAGCGTAATCAGCACGTCCCGCACATTCCCGAGAATCGGAATGTGCGTGTGCACCCGTTTATCTATCTCGGCGTCGTCGATGTCGACGTGCGCGATGGTCGCCTTGGGGCAAAAGCTCGACACCTTGCCCGTCACACGGTCGTCGAAACGGGCGCCGAGGTTGATGAGCAAATCGCATTCACACAGAGCAAAGTTCGCATAGGCCGTGCCGTGCATTCCCGGCATACCGAGGAAAAGCTCGTCCGTGCCCGGGAATCCCCCGAGGCCCAACAATGTATTGATCACCGGAATACCCGTTGCTTTGGCGAATTTCGCGAGTTCCTCAGACGCCCCGGACTTGATAATGCCGGCGCCGCCGATGATGACGGGCCGCTCGGCCCGCTCGATGGCTTCGAGTAGTTTTTCTATTCCGTCCATATCGAGTTCGGGATATTGCCGAGGGGCCGGAAGAGGGGATTCGACAGATTCTCGCGGCGTGTACTCCGCCCTGGTAATCTGAATGTCCTTGGGAAAATCCAGCAGAACGGGACCGGGCCGGCCCGTCGTTGCTACACGAATCGCTTCCCGCGTAACATTCTGAATTTCGTTGACGTCTTTAATCAGCCAGTTGAATTTTGTGACCGGAATGGAACAGCCGTATACATCAGCTTCCTGAAAGGCGTCGGTGCCGATCATGTTGGTAGCCACCTGGCCCGTGATAGCGATGAGCGGCACGGAATCCATCTGCGCATTGGCGAGTCCGGTGATGAGGTTCGTGGCTCCGGGGCCGGATGTCGTGACGATGATGGCGACTTTGCCGCTCACGCGTGCGTATCCGTCCGCCATATGGGCCGCACCCTGCTCGTGGCGGGTGAGGATATGCGGGAAATCCGCCTTCAGCAGTTCATCGTAAAACGGCATGATGGCGCCGCCCGGTATGCCGAAGGCCATCTCGATGCCTGCTGCTTTCAACTCTTCAATCATGATTTGCGAGCCATTGAGCTCCACGGGTGAAACCTCCTAGTTATCGGGCAATGCGCTGAGCTTGCCTCGAAGGACTTTTTTCCGGCTGTCCCGCACAATCATGTCTTTTGTCGCGCTGCCTGCGGGCACCATCGGGAAAACCAACTCATCGGGGTCGACGATCACGTCCAGGATGTAGGGTCCCGGCGTAGTGATCATTTCCTGGATGGCGGGCCTCAATTCTTCTTTGTCCACAATCCGTCGACCACTGGCGCCGAATGCCTCCGCGAGTTTGACGTAATCGGGCGAAGAGTCGAAATCCACTTCGCTGAATCGCCTGTCCATGAACAAATCTTGCCATTGACGAACCATGCCCAGTGTAGCGTTGTTCAACAAAAAGACTTTTACGGGAATACCATACTGAACGGCAGTAGCGACTTCTTGCATCACCATCTGAAAACTGCCGTCTCCCGCAATGTCGATCGCCAGCTTGTCTGGCCTCGCAAGCGCCACGCCGATGGCCGCGGGAAAGCCGAAGCCCATGGTCCCGAGGCCGCCGGATGAAATGAACTGGCGCGGGAAGGTGAAATTGTAAAATTGAGCAGCCCACATCTGATGTTGTCCCACTTCGGTGGTGATGATCGCCTTATCACCCACTTCTTCACTCAAGGCGACAATGGCTTCTTGCGGCTTGATCGGCGCGCCCTCGGGGGAGTCGAACGTAAGCGGATATTCCGCTCTCAGGTTCTGGATCCGCTTTTTCCACAAAGCGCGTTTTTGAGGCTTAACGAGTTTATTGACCTCGGCGAGAACCAAGCGGGCGTCGCCGACGACGGGGATATCCGCTGCTTTGTTCTTTCCGATGGCCGTGGGGTCAATGTCGATATGGATGATTTTCGCCCTGGTTGCGAATTCCGAGACCTTTCCCGTAACGCGGTCGTCGAACCTTGCGCCGACGGCGATGAGTAAATCACATTCCATGGTTGCGTAGTTGGCGTATGCCGTCCCGTGCATGCCGAGCATGCCCAATGAGAGTTCATGGGCGCTGGGGAAAGCACCTGCTCCCAGAAGCGTATAGGTAACCGGGATCTCTGCCGTCTCCGCGAGTTTCAGGATTTCCTTATGTGCTTCCGCATGGATGGCGCCACCCCCCACGTAGAGCAGGGGCTGTTTGGATTCTTTAATGGCTTCGGCTACGCGCTGAATTTGCTTGGGATGACCTTTTGTTGTGGGCTTGTAGCCGCGCAAATCCACTTTCTCTGGTATCTGGTAGTGTCCATCACCGAGGAGGACGTCTTTGGGCAAATCGACGAGCACTGGGCCGGGCCTTCCCGTGCGTGCAATGTAGAAAGCCTCCTGAATCGTTTCGGCGAGATCATCCGTGCTCTTCACCAAATAGCTGTGCTTGGTGACGGTTCTTGTCATGCCCACGATGTCGGCCTCCTGGAAGGCGTCGTTGCCCACCATCGTAGTGGCGACTTGTCCCGTGAGACACACGATGGGAATGGAATCCATGTAGGCATCCGTGATGCCCGTGATGAGATTCGTGGCGCCTGGGCCGGAGGTGGTAAGACATACGCCGACCTCACCGCTGGCGCGGGCATATCCCTCGGCCATATGCGCGGCGCATTGCTCGTGTCGAATGAGCAAATGTTTGATTTTGCTTCTTTCGAGGAACAGATCCAGGAGCGTAAGAAGTATGGCGCCCGGATGGCCGAAAACGTACTTCACACCCTCGCGCTCAAGGCTGCGGTATATAATCTCAGCACCGGAGATTTTTTTCGGCTTCAGTTTTGCAGGTTTTTTTGTACTTTGGCTTCTCGCCTTGGTTGCCACGGCCATTTCCTCTCAGCCAGTTGAGTTTTTCTCACGCTGGCAATGAAGTTGATCCGAAAAGCGCCGATGATGCCGGCGGGTCGTTAAGAAGAAATCAGGGGACGGCGCACGAGGGCACACCGCCCCCTTCTTACGCCAGACTCCTTATTCCACAACATCTTTTTCGGACCCATATGGCCGTCTTCCATCATGATTCGTGCGCCTAAACCGCAAGCACGTCTGGAAAAAGCTCAGGTAGATGATAAGCCCTGATATCTCAAATACACGACGCGTGATATTACTGCATGTTTTTTGTTCTGGTCAAGGATGAAAACGTAAAATCTTTTGTTTCAAGGTTCTAGCATACTTTAGTGACTTTAGTGAGCGAAATACCGATTTTCAATTCTTCTCCATCGTTTCCAGTTGTGTCTTGATCGCGAGCTTTTCTTTTTTGAGTCGTTTTATCTGCTGCTGTTCTTCCGGGGATGGGAACCGAATTTCTTCAAGCGCGCGAATCTTTTCATCCAGAACGGAATGTTCTTTTTTCAGGAGTGCGAGTTCATCGTCTACATTCAAAGTTCCTTCCACTTTTTCAGTTGCTTCCAAGGATATATCTCCTTTCAGGCATCTATGGTGAAATTTTCGGGTTCTCGTTTGTGATCGTAATCGTGTTTTTGAATAACCATCTAATCTACGAAATCTTGACTTCGGGATCAACTCTGTGGAGCGGACCATTTGGTTTGCGCCTGTGATTTTCGGCAATAATTCAGAGATATGTTGGTGCTGTGCGGGGGTGTTCGGCTCTCCAGCGCCTTGCGGGTCAACCAGGCGGTCGCAATGGCTGAGGAATTCACTTCATGGTGCCTGGCCGATCCTTGTGAAGTTTCCAAAGCGAAGCTCTCGGGCAATTCCTCTTTTTCCCCAGCGAGCAGAGTGTCGCCATCCTCCGGGAGACGTAGTTCCTCGGTGGCGATGATTTCATCCTCCTGGAGACGGGAGAGGATGTTTCCTGGGCGTGATTGCCCGTTAGTGGATACCTGAAACAACCCGGTGAACAATTCCTTGTGTCTGGCGTCTCGGTAGGGGAGAATGTAATCGGGCAGACTGTGGCCCGCGCGCATTTCATTCAACAGTGCGGCCGTCGCCAAGGTTTCCAAAGATGAAAACCCATACAGCGGGCAGCCCCAGCCCAGTGAAAGCCCTTTTGCGCAAGAGAGCCCTACCCGCAATCCGGTGAAAGTCCCCGGGCCGATGCTCACCCCGATGGCCTGAATCATATCGGCGCGAATGTTTCTTGAACTCAGAAGTTGCTGCACCTGGGGCAACAGCGTCTTGGAAATCCGAATGTCACCCGAGAGTAGCGCCTCTTGCTCGGTGGTTTCCGTTGAGCAAAGAAATGAGCACCTTCCTTTCGGTGTCGAAGTGTCAAGAGCCAGAATATACCGGTTTTCATCCATATAGGTGCGAGCGCCTCAAGGGTTTTGAGAAAGATAGAATGAGAGGTGTTCCAGCTCACTGCCCAAA
The DNA here is from genome assembly GCA_009839615.1 of Nitrospinota bacterium. Classification (GTDB taxonomy): domain Bacteria; phylum UBA8248; class UBA8248; order UBA8248; family UBA8248; genus Bin107. The sequence continues at coordinate 10,859 of VXPH01000198.1, read as the reverse complement.
TCCACGTTTTTCACCTTCACATGGCGAGGCGTTTGAATTTGAATGGGTGCAAAATTCAATATGCCGGTGATGCCGGCGTTCACGAGCGCCGTCCCTACGTTTTGCGCGTTTTCGCTAGGCACCGCGATGATGCCTATCTTGATCTGTTTTTCTTGCACGACTTGGTGCAAATCCGACATCGGCAACACAGGGAGAGAACCGGTGCGGTGGGGGGGTATTTTTTCAGGGAATTTGTCGAAGACGGCATCGATTTCAAAACCGTGAGCCAGAAAACCTTTGTATGCCAACAGGGCCGAACCGAGATTACCCGCTCCGACGAGTACGACTTTCCACGTTTGGGTAACGCCTAAAATTTTTTTTAGATTCTCCCTCAACTCCTTGATGTAATACCCCTTCCCGCGGACGCCGAATTCACCGAAATATGCGAGATCTTTTCTGATTTGCGCGGGGTTGAATCCACACTGCCGCGCCAGGTCGGCGGACGCGATGAGCTCGGTTCCCTCACTTTTTATCTGGTCCAGAATTCGGGCATACGTGGACAACCGGTTGACGGTAGCCTCGGGAATTTTTGTTTTCGTGTTTTCCCACATCGACTTTATGCGCGCCCGCAATTTCGAGGTAGAGAGAGACTCCCGCAGAGTATGACGTCTCTCGAACGAGGTTAGATTCTATGCGTTTTGATGAGCAGGGCAAGTGGGGATTCGCCGGCCACGAAAAAGAAGAGATATCAACCCTTACGCCAAAAGGATTTCCCGTAAGCTTGCATCCATGCGATTGTCGTCAAGCAACGCGAAAAGGGGGAACCTCTCGGCTCCCCCTTTGAAGATTTGCGGGTACCGGCTTACCCGGCCTCAGAGGATGATAATGAGGCAGATAACGAACGTATAAATGACAAGGGACTCGATCAAGGCGAGACCGATGATCATCGACACGCGAAGGTCTCCGCCCGCTCCCGGGTTGCGCGCCGTGCCGTCCAGCGCACTGGAGATGCTTCTGCTCTGGGCGAAAGCGCCGGCTGCGGCGGCGATGGCCAGAGCGAACGAGGAGGAGATAACTCTCCATTTCAGAACTTCACCGCTTCCGGCGTCGCCCGCTGCTGCGGCGAAGGCATTGGTGGCCATGGCTACGAAGCTGGCTAACGCGAATCCGATTATCCCCAAACGTTTCATCCCTTACTTCTCCTTGTTGAAGTGATTCCTACATGAACCGTTATTGTTAATGAGCGTGGGCGGCCTCATGGCCATGCTCTTCGTCGTGATCGTGTCCTTCAAGCGACCCGGCGATATATATCATGGTCAGGAGGGTGAAAACAAAGGCCTGAATGAAACTTCCGAAAATGACGAACATCTGCATCGCCCAGGGAACGGGCAGGAAAATCTGCAGGCACAGCAGCATCAGAACGCCGAGCACCAGTTCCTCGCCCGTGATGTTCCCGAAAAGGCGCAAAGTGAGTGAAAGGGGACGGCTCAGATGCGAGATGATCTCGATGGGTATCATGAGCGGAGCCAGCCACATGATGGGCCCCGTGAAATGCTTGAGATACGCCATGCCGCTTCTCTTGAATCCCACGTAGTGCGTGGCGAAAAACACGGTGAGCGCACAGCCCACGTTGGTGTTCAGGTTGCTCGTCGGAGCCATGAAACCCGGCAGGATTCCGATCACGTTGCACAGGAAAATGTAGGTGCCCAGCGTGAATACGAGGGGGAAGAAGGGCCGCCCCTCATTGCCGAGAGGGCCTTCCATGAAGGCGGAAAACCCGTCGAAAATCGCCTCGAAGAGGTTTTGGCCGCCGACGGGTATCTTCTGCAGCGCTTTGGTGACGAGCAGAGAGCTCGCGATGAGGAACACCATCACCAGCCAGCTGTACACGATGTTCGGATAGGCGGACAGCGCCGGGATGTCGAAATACAGGAACGGGTGAAATTTTTCCATTTGTTATGCTCTTGTAGATCCTTGAATTCGCAGGGCGTTGCGGGCCCCGTGAATGAAAATGGCCAATGGCGGAATGGTCAGCCCTATCACCACGCTCACGACGGGGAGCCGAATCCAGCCTATCGCGAGCGCTACGATGCCCATGAGGGCGAAAAACCTGAGAACGTACAAAACGTGGTGCCACCATTTCGGGCGGACGGCGTTTTTTTGAAAAATGCGCGCGAAGTATACATCCATCATCCGGAAACTTCCAAGCGCGCACGCGCCGCCGACCGCCACGCCGGCGCCCGTCGAAACGTCTCTCAGAATCAGCCCCGCCGCGCTCATGACCACGAGAATCAGCCAGCCGGAACCCGAGATGCTCCTGAGCGTGAACGACGGCGGGTCCTGGTTTCTCATTCAACGGACCCCTCTGATGAGATCGATAAAAGCGGAAATGAAACCCAGAAACAATCCGACCACCATCGCCCACGGATACGTATCGACATAATAATCAATGGCATACCCGATTCCGCCGCCCACGAGCGGCGCGGTCACGAAGTTCCAGCCCAGCGTCGCGAGGTGCACGTTCCGCACGCCTTTGCGGATTTTCGCATCCCGCGCGCTGGTCGTTTTCTTCGCTCCCGGTCCGCGGCTCGGCTCTGGAGAAGTACCGGAGGCCATCCCCTTCTTCCCCCCAGGCGAGAAGTGCGGCAACGGAATTTACGGGCGCGAACCTACCAACACGGCCCGTGGGTGTCAAGACGAATCGGGCGTCTCGGCGAGAAAAGCGCATTTCCGCGCATTTGCGGTTATCGGGGGCCTGACGGGCCGTGGCAGTATTCCCCCGCGCCCGGAATCCGCGGCGTCATTCCCAGACAATTTAATTTTCGGAAATTTATCGAAAAACCCCGTGAATTTATCGAAATTTATTGAATTTTTCGGAAATTCCGTATCCCCGGACAAGCCAATCGGCGCCACCATCATACCGGAATGCCCCGAATCCGCGCGGACGGCAAATGCGGGCAAATGCGGGCCCGACGAATCTCTCGACCAGGGGGAGGAGTGGTTGGCGGGCACGCGGAAAGGGGGAAATGATTCCGTGGGGAGAGGCCTCCGCGCCTGTCCTGAGAAAGGACGATCACATCGAGCCGTGTGCATTCGCGGGAGACGAAGACTCAAGGGTCGGCAACCTGTTCCCGCAGACGGCCCCGCCCGGCGCTTGACAGTTTGTAACCATAGAAAGCAATACTCAGACATTGCGACATCGAAACACCGACCCGGAACGAGGAGGGTCCGCGAGGCCTGTATCCCGACAAGGGAGATGCGACATGCCGAGTGGATCTGCGGCTCGATACCAAACCCGCGCGCGCGAACTGCGTTCCAGAGGTTTCCCCCTCTCCACGTCTCATACTTTCATACGTAAAAACAAACCAATGAGAAACAAGAATCGTTTCGCTCAAAAGGCTTTCAGCGTTCTTCTCTCGCTCGCGTTGCTATTGCCCGGCTGTGGTGGCGGCGGTGGTGGCGGTGGATCTTCTCTCCCCAGGCAGCCCGCCCTGATACCTTCTCAGGCGTTGAACGCACCGGTCATTGCCCGTGGAGATGGTGTACAGATTGGCGGTGACGTCAGGCCTTCTCGAAACAGTTTGTCACCGGCAGGAACGCATGGCGCAGTTTCCATATCTTCTGGCCGCATACGCGATGGAGAGAGTGCCGAACGGGTGAATGACTACCTTGGCAAACAAGCGGTTACGAGATTTACGAGTGACCCCGGCGTTCCTCATCTTCGTAATTTCAGACTAAAGCCGACTGTTTCCATCCGAGAAACAACCAGAGATATTTATATAGATCAAATAGTCCGAACCGTGCAGTTGATCAACAGCGCATTGCCCTATGACAAAAGGATAAGCGTCTCATCGGAGCGTGCCCCGCGCCCTGCCTTAGGCGACAGTCATTATATTCCTGACGGCCAGATATACGTTGGTATCGAACCGCAGGACAAATGGCCCCAGGAAGAAATACCACCTGTGTTAGTAGCTGGTGTGGAGTATTCAGGCGCACATTCAGGTGGAGGGCCAGCTTCTTATATCTGGGTAAATACCGATATAGTAAGGACAACGAATCAAGTGCGGAAAGTGCTGTTTCACGAGATACTTCACGCGCTCGGTTTTCTTGAGCATATCGAGCCGCACGAATATGAGTCAGTCATGAATACGGACTATGTGAATTTCCCGCTGGTTACGCTGCCGGGTATTGATAGGGACGTTCTCTATGCGCTCTACACCCGTTTCTTCCATGAGAATGGGTTCAAGCCATTTGACCCGAACGACCTCGGCCCCTGGACGGACGTATCCTTTCACCTGCGCGGCGATATGGACGACGTATCATTCGGCGCATCCTCGAGGAACGGGCTGATTCAGCCCTGGGCATCCGGCCCGAGCCCGGCAACGAATCTGGCGGATAATCAGGCCCTGTCGGGCAACGCAAGCTGGGCAGGCCGCCTCCTGGGGTTCACTTCTCAATCGCAATCGCTCGCCGGCGCCGCGGACCTCACCATCAACCTCGGAGCGCTCAGCGGCCGGATTGACTTCACCGGCCTCGAGCACTGGGGCGTGAACGCGGCGCCGGGCCCTGTCGGCTCGGGCCGGACCTGGAATGACGGCGACCTGCGCTACAGCGTCATCGTCCGGGGCAATGCGTTCACGCAGACGGGCGGCGACGCGGGCGAGGTGACGGGCGCATTTTTCGGCGCACGGCACGAGGGAATGGGCGGCGTCGTCGAGAGAAGCGACATGTCCGCCGGATTCGGCGGAACGCGGTAGGATAGTGGTTCAAAATTCATCCTCCTATAAGTAGAGAAAACCACATGAGAAATAAAACCTGCTTCGCTCAAAAGGTTTTCAGCGTTCTTCTCTCGCTCGCGTTGCTATTGCCCGGCTGCGGTGGCGGAGGCGGGGGTGGTGGCATCGCAAGACCCGTTGATCCTGGTATCATTACTGATTCACCGGACGTAAGTGATGCTCCACGGGACACACCCGGTAGCACCCCTGTTGATCCCGCTCTTCCTGAACAACCTGCCATTCCTGCTTCCTTGGCGGGATATGACGCATACGAGAACACCGCCGCTATCGATCCGCGGGACTCCTGGAAGCAGACACGGGCAATCGAGTCGTACTTCGAATTGTTCAGGTATCCTCGCCACCCTGACCCCTCTCTGTTGAAAGGCACTCTTCTCGGGTCAAGGAACGGGATTTACTATACCCAGCAAACGTCCGGTCCGGCCGACACGATAGACATCAACTTCCTTTGGCACACTGAGGATGTGCCTAACCACGTCCGGGGAATCGTGGAGAGAGCCGGCAAGGCGTGGTCATACCGCTTGAAAGATCGATTCGGCCCGCATCAGTTGGCGGATGGAGTTGTCACAAGGCTTGGAAGGGACGAATACGAACATACTATCCCTTACCACAACGACGGGCTTCTCGTGAAATCAGAGTTCGACTCCTACTTCTTTGGCGGCTTCCGCACCCATCAAATCGACGGGGACGACTTCATGACGAGGTCCGGCTACCTTGTGTATTCGGCTGATGATGCCTCGTGTTGTGGAGGCGTCCGCGCCGCTTATATGGCGGCCCAACAGATCGGTCACGCCCTCGGCCATAAAATGTCCGAGCCGCGTCTTCGTCCCGAAAACATTCTTCGTTACGTGGATTACGAGCGTGGTTTATGGACCGGTCCCGCGGTGACGGAGGCGAACGGCGGCGCTCAGGTATCGTTCGAGGAGTATGGCGACGGCGCCTTTAACTTCAATCACCTCGCAGCGTGCCGGATGGTAATGTCCAATTGCGGTTATGACAGGGTGATTCCTCACGAGATGGACTTCGCTTTCCTGAAGGACATCGGCTACACGATCGCCGACGCGTACCCGACGGACCCTGAAACGTACAGCTACAAGGCGTGGGCGGACCACGCCACGTGGTCCGTGACCGCCGGCCGGGCCCTGGTCTTTGATCCCCTCAGGATTGACGACTTCATCGGCGTGAAGGTGGAAGTAACCGGCAATCCGTCAGTGGTGGGTTTCGCCAATGCCCGCTCCGGAACCGTGACCTGGAACGGGTCGCTCCTGGCCACGGATTTGACCACCTTCAAGCCTGTATTCGGTGAGGCCGAGATCACCCTATCAGCGGACACCATGGAAGGGACGGTGGCCTTCACCGATCTCGAAACGGTCCGGCAATCCGATAGGGGTTTATCCGAGTTGACCGGATGGAGTAATGACCGACTGAACTATTCCGTGACGGCAAGGAGCGACGGGTTTCAGGACGCGAACGGCCGGGTGATGGGGGCGTTCTATGGTCCATCGCACGAAGAGGCGGCCGGGACGCTGCACGACGAGGTGGAGAAGATCACGGGCGCATTCGGGGGGAAGATGGCCCCTGACGGCCTGGAACGTTCCGAAACATACGTGAACACGGCAGGTGCGGACCCACGGGACACCTGGCGCCCGGTCCAACCGATCCGGTCGTATTTCGAATTGAGCCATGGTGGCCCCCACCAGGATCCCTCCCGGTTGAAAGGCACGGTTCTCGGGTCGAGGAACGGGATCACATATACACAGCAAATGTCGGGCCCCACCGATACGATAGACATCGACTTCACCGGGTACTTCCCAAACATGCCCGACTTTGTTCAGGGTCTGCTGGAGCGGGGAGGAAAGTCCTGGTCCTACCGCCTGAAGGACGTCCTCGGTTCACACCAGTTGACGGATGAGGTCGTGACCCGGCTCGGACGCGATGAAAACGGACACACGATCCCCTACGAGAACGACGGGATTCTGGTGGACTCGGACACGGACTACGAGAACCCGGCCTGGGATTTCGTGTGGGGATATTCCAGGGGCGGCATCCGTACTCATCAATCAGACGGGGACGCCTTCATGGTGAGGTCGGCATGGGTTGAGTTGTCGGCCACGGACATCAAGTGTTGTGGCGATGTCTGGGCGGGCTATCAGGCGGCCCACGAGGTCGGGCATGCAATCGGACACGCCGCAGGCGAGAGTGATGATCCTGAAGAAAATCGCCGTCGTGTGCCTGAACACATTCACCGTCACGCAGATTATTTGCGTGGTCTATGGACCGGACCGGCTTTGACGGAGGCGAACGGCGGCGTCCAGGTGCCCTTCCAGAGATTAGACGACAACGGACGCCTGTCACCTGACGGCGAGCTTGATTACGGCCACCTTGGCGCTTGTCCAATGATCATGTCCTATTGTGGAGAGGCCAGGATGATTCCACACGAGTTGGACTTCGCTTACATGAAGGACATCGGCTACACGGTCCTGGATGAGTATCCAACCGAACCCGAAGTGTATAGCTACGGAGCGTGGGCTGACCACGCGGCGTGGTCCGTAACGATCAAGCGGGCCTTGTTCTTCGATCCGTCCAGAATCGACGACTACATCGCCGTGGAGGCGGGAGTGGTGGGCAGCCCGTCAGGGGCGAGTTTCTCTGCCACCCATATCGGAACCGTGACTTGGAACGGGTCGCTACTGGCCGCGGACTTGACCACCTTTGGTCCTGTATTTGGCGGTGCCGAGATCACCCTGTCGGCTGATACCTTGGACGGTACGGTGGCATTCACCGATCTCAAGACAGTCCGAAAATCCAACATGGGACACGCCGAGTTGCGCGGCTGGAGAGTTGGACGGCTGGACTATTCCGTGAAAGTAACGAGCAACGGGTTTCAGGACGTGGACGGGAAAGTGGCAGGAGCTCTATTCGGGCCTTCGCATGAGGAAGCGGCCGGAACCCTGCATGACGAAGTTGTGCGGATCATGGGCGCTTTTGGTGGAAAGCGGTGAGAATGTAAACCCGAACGCGGCATTCGGCGCAGTGGATGCGCGACGCATTGCCGTATTACCAACTGCTTCCGATACTGTACTTGGCAAGCTGCGCGACAAGAAGAGAAGTGTCTTTACAGTTGCGCGGCGAACGTTGCCGCTTAAGCGCTGCTCGATCTATCCGACGCAAACACGGCGGTTTATAGGTCCCGATACGGTTGAGTATCTACAGGGTTGTAACCACGCCTTGCGGCGAAGCCCCTGTACCGACCCGCGTAACGAAGGCGCCTTTCCCGCAACGCCCGCTTTCACATGAACACATGAATCGGTAGAAACTGCCGTAACTCTAGGACCTTGCACCTTACCCCGTCCCGTGCAGTCGCTCGGCTTCCTTGGAGAAACGCCGCCGTGACCAGGGAGGTCGATTCCGACCGATCAGGGAGGAATCGCCCACTACGGAGCGATTGGCGCCATAACGGCGATTGCGCGGACATGCGTGGGCGCCGAGTCTCCGCCGGCCGCGGATTGACGCCGCCACTTTCCTTTGCTACTCAGAACCGCCCGCCGTTCTCCGGGAGGCGCCGGGTGAAGCGCAAGCGATGCTCGTCCCGGAACGGAGTTATCCGCAAAGCATACCTTATACGACCGGAGGGAACATGAAGAGCGAAAACGGGCGTCAGGCGAACGGCGCAAAGATCAGGGACTGGTGGCCGGAGCAGCTCAACCTGGAGGTTCTCGGCCGCGACTCTCGCACCGGGAGTCCGATGGGGGAGGATTTCGACTACGCCGCGGCGTTCGAGACGATTGACCTGGGCGAACTGAAGCGCGAGGTCGAGGCGGTGATGACGACTTCGCAGGACTGGTGGCCGGCGGACTACGGCCACTACGGGCCGCTCTTTATCCGGATGGCCTGGCACAGCGCGGGCACCTACCGCATCCACGACGGCCGCGGCGGCGCGGCCTCGGGCGAGCTGCGCTTCGCCCCCCTGAACAGCTGGCCCGACAACGCGAACCTCGACAAGGCGCGCCGCCTGCTCTGGCCGGTCAAGCAGAAGTACGGACGCAGGCTCTCCTGGGCCGACCTCATGGTCTTCGCGGGCAACTGCGCGCTGGAGTCGATGGGGTTCAAAACGCTCGGTTTCGCGGGCGGGCGCGAGGACGTCTGGGACCCCGAGGACGTCTACTGGGGGCCGGAGTCCACCTGGCTCGGGGATGAGCGCTACACCGGCGAGCGGGATCTCGAAAAGCCGCTCGGCGCCGTCCAGATGGGCCTCATCTACGTGAACCCCGAGGGGCCGAACGGGAATCCGGACCCCCTCGCCGCCGCCGTGGACATCCGGGAGACGTTCGCCCGCATGGCGATGAACGACGAGGAGACGGTCGCGCTCATCGCCGGCGGACACACCTTCGGCAAGTGCCACGGCGCGGCCAGCGGCGACGAACACTTAGGACCCGAACCCGAGGGCGCCGCTCTCGAGGAACAGGGCCTCGGCTGGCGGAACGCCTTCGGCAGCGGCAAGGGCGGCGACGCCATCACCGGCGGGCCGGAGGGCGCATGGACGACCGACCCGGTCGGGTGGGACAACAACTACCTCGACAACCTGTTCGGCTACGAGTGGGAGAAGACGAAGAGTCCCGGCGGCGCGTGGCAGTGGACGCCCGTGGATGCGCCTGCCGCGGTCGCCGTCCCCGACGCCCACGACCCGGACAAGCGCCACGCCCCCATGATGCTCACGACGGACCTTTCGCTGAAGGTGGACCCGGCCTATGAGGCGATTGCGAGGCGCTTCCAGGAGAACCCCGGAGAATTCGCGGACGCCTTCGCCAGGGCGTGGTACAAGCTGACCCACCGCGACATGGGTCCGCGCTCGCGTTGCGTCGGCTCGATGGTTCCCGGGGAGCCGCAGTTGTGGCAGGACCCGGTCCCCGACGTGGATCATGAACTCATCACGGAGGAAAACGCGGCGGAGCTCAAGCGCGCCATCCTGGCCTCGGGCCTCTCCGTCTCCCGCCTGGTCGCAACCGCCTGGGCGTCGGCGGCTTCGTTCCGGGGCACCGACAGGCGCGGCGGGGCGAACGGGGCGCGCGTCCGCCTGGCGCCGCAGAAGGACTGGGCGGTGAACGACCCGGCCGAGCTGGCCGGCGCGCTGGGCAAGCTGGAGGAGATCCAGGCGGAATTCAATGCCGCACAATCCGGCGCCAGGCGGGTATCGCTCGCAGACCTGATCGTCCTGGGCGGGTGCGCGGCCGTGGAGGAAGCCGCCGCGAAAGCCGGTTGCGCCGTTCAGGTTCCCTTCTCGCCGGGACGCACGGACGCTTCGGCGGAACAGACCGACGCGGAATCGTTCGCCGTACTGGAGCCCAGGGCGGATGGTTTTCGCAACTATATGGCGGGTGATCTCGACGGGACGGCGGAGGAGTGGCTGGTGGAGCGGGCGTTCATGCTGACGCTCACGGCGCCCGAGATGACGGCGCTCCTGGGCGGCATGCGCGTTTTGGGCGCGAACGCGGGCGGATCGCAAGCGGGCGTCTTCACGGATCGGCCCGGGGCGCTGACCAACGATTTCTTCGTGAACCTGCTCGACATGGACACCGAATGGCGGGCGTCGGGCGACATAGAGGGGGTGTACGAGGGGCGCGACCGCGCGACGGGCGCAAGCAAGTGGTCTGCCACCGCCGTCGACCTCGTCTTCGGTTCCGACTCCCGGCTCCGGGCCCTCGCGGAGGTCTACGCGTGCGACGATGCGCAAGATGCGTTCGCGCGCGATTTCGCCGCCGCGTGGGGCAAGGTGATGAACGTGGACCGCTTCGACCTGGCGCGTGCCGCATCCGCTTCGTAGGGCAAGGGAACTGAATAAGGAAGAAACGCGCATTCCCGAGAGGGCCGGTCTTCCCGGGGAGGAAAGGCCGGCCTTCTAAGGGTTGTTGCAAAACCCCTTCTTGGGTCGTTTTCCCTTTGCCTTGAAAACCAACCCCCCCTACCCCCCCTTAACAGGGGGGTAAAGGCAAAAAAACCCCCTTGACAAGGGGGAAAGAAAAAGCAAAACCTCCTCTGCCCGGCGGGGGCGCATCGCTTTTTTATACCCCCCTGTTAAGGGGGGGTAGG
>VXPH01000027.1 GCA_009839615.1 Nitrospinota bacterium | reverse complement strand
TTCCATGACGGCGCGGCGCCCGTCTATTCCCACCTCTCGACGACTCCTTTGGCGGAGCAAACCCTGGAGAAGATGGACAAGAGCTTATCTCCACAACAAGCGGCGGCGGTGTATGCGGAACATTTGCCGATGAAAATGGACGACATTTGACATATCGAGGAAACGACATGACAGAAGATTTATCCACTCCAGGGCTGGACGTTTTTCCCGAATATAGAAATTTGGCGGATTTGTTTCGGGAAGAGACGAACGGTATCCCACAGGAATTATGGGAATGGAAGCTGCCAGAGAAGAGTTGGGGAGCGTGGTCCATCAAAGAGCAAATCAGTCATACCGCATGGATACCTTATCTATTTTTCCTGGAATTCTGGCCGGCCGTTTTATATCCGGATTTTTTGCCGCGGGATAAATCTCTGGCAGATACCGGTGGAGCAGACAGAATGTTGGATCCGGTCCGGTTTCCTGGAACGTCCAATGTGCTGGCAGCGCTTGATGACGCGTGTGCTTTGTGCCGTGAAGTGTTATCGAAAGAAACACTCGCCACGCTAAGAGATAAGGAATTGCCCAGGAAATACTCTCCGGACAGAACATGGGCAAACGGTGAGCGAGTGATTGATTATTTTCAAAATCTCGTTTTGCCTGCGCACGATAGAGGTTTTCGTAAAGACGAAAACGATCCTTTTCTTTATTACCAGACGCTTGAGTGCACGTTCCGTCACATATTGTGGGAATCATATGTGCACTTGAGCACCATTCAGGAGTTTAAGCGAATCAAAGGCTTACCAATTCATTCGACTGTCCCAAGAGACGGGTATGCCGCCATGCTCAAATGGGAATAAATGCGCTCATTCCTTGAGAAGATTTTCTCTTTCGTGGCCATGAATTTTGAAACGCACTTTATCCGAAAAGGAGGGTATTCATGACAGCCCCTCAGCGGGGGATCGGTGCGCTGCGAGAGTTTTTTTATGGTGAAGATATAGGCCAGGCGACTATAGAGCCTGTGGGGCCGATCACCGTGGGCAGGATGGGCAAGTGGCGCGTTACCTACGAGGTTGGCACGCGTGGGATCAGTCAAGGCGGGGGTCTTCGATTCACGCCCCCTAACGGGTTCACGACGCCCCAATTTGAAGATGTGACGGCTACGGGATATTGCAAATTCCGATGCTCGAACGGGAATGTTTCTTTGGTTCCCTCACTGGTAGAACCCGTACTCGGCTACACATTCTTGCCGGCCAGCCTGGATTTGAAGGTTCAGGGTTCTTCTTTGCTGGAAGGTGATTTCATAGAAATTGAGTACGGCTGGACGCCATCCGGCATTCCCGGCGTGCAGGCGCAGTTTTTGGCCATGCCCGTAGAATTTACTTTGTCTATAGATTCTGGCGGTGAAAGTAACTGGGAGCTTCTTCTAGATTCGCCAACATTCGACGTGACCCCCGAGGAGCCGTCCTTTCTTTGGGTGACGGCCCCGGCGCAGACAGTTGCAGGGCATGGCTTTTCCGTCCGGGCAGTAGTTCGAGATTGCTTTCATAACGTAGCTACAACAGGCGCATTCATTCCTAAACTTCAGTTGCCTGATGAAAGCATAGTCCCTTTTCGCCACGAGTCACCCGGAATTTTTGTTTGCGAAAATGTGGTTCTGCAAGCGAAGGGCGTTCATCGACTGATGGTATTTGCGGATGATTTGCCGTCCGCTCATACGCCACCGATCCGGGTGTTGGAGAAAGCACCAGAACGCATGCTTCTTTTCGGAGACCCGCATTGCATGAGCGGGCTGTGTGTAGGCGAATACCCGAAACCTTCCAGCGCGCGTGAAATCGTGGAGTACGTCCACACTTATGCGCGGGATTGCGCAGGGGTGGATTTCGCCGCATGTACCTCTTTGGGCATGCGAATGGGTGAAGCGGAATGGAAAGAAGTTGCTGATGCAGCGAATCGTTTTTCGGAGGCGGGAAGATACGTCGCCCTTCCTGCTTATGAATGGTTTGGCATGCTTGAGCAAGATGGGAATAAAAACGTCTATTTCTTGGATGATCAAGATATCCCGAAGCTAGACTCCCGCAGTTCTGATTCCGATCACCCGGAAAAGCTCTGGAAACAACTGGAAGGATTCGAGGGTCGAGCGCTCACGATTCCCCATCATTCGGTGAGTGCTGTGATTGGCACGCGCTGGCGCTGCCACGACCCGAGGTTTCAGCGTCTGGTCGAAATATATTCCTGTTGGGGCAATTCCGAAGCCAGTGGCTGCAAAAGGCCTTTGGTTAACCCGGCGCGCTATGATGGGCAAAGCGTGCAGGATGCGCTTGAGAAAGGATATCGCTTGGGCATTATCGCCGGTTCGGATACACACACGTCTCAACCCGGGTTTTCGAATCGTTTGCGCCTCAAGAATGCCTGGAGAGGCGGGTTGGCCTGCGTATGGACGGAGACCTTTGATCGAAAAGGGATATTCATGGCCCTTTGGGAACGGCGCTGCTACGGAACGACAGGGGCGCGCATCATTCTTGAATTTTTCTTGAACAAAGCACCAATGGGCTCAGAGATCAAATTGGATGAATCGGCTGCGAGAAAATTGAAGGTCCGGGCAGAAGCCTGCTCCCTCGTTCAAAAGGTCGTCATCATCAAAAACGCAAGAGAAATTCATGTGACTGAACCGAACCAGGAGTCAGTCTCTTTTGAGTGGATCGATTCGAAGGGAAAAGAGCACGAGTCTGATTATTATTACGTTCGCCTGATCCAGGACGATGGGGAAATGGCTTGGTCGAGTCCCATTTGGGTAGATGCCTGAAGAATGGTCATGACTTCAAACTGGCGCCTGCCGTGGGGGAGATGATGGCAGAGCTGATCATGACCGGAAGTTGTGAGGAGCCTGATATCACCGACTATCGCCTGGCTCGTTTTGATGAAGGGGAATTGATGCAAAGTGTTTTCGGCACAGGGTTTCGGGGCTGAATTCTAGGGTTTGGGTCTGGGGTACACTTCGATAAGAGGAAATATTTTTCCCGCATTTTCTTTTAAACCAAAAAAAACGGGGCCTTCAGCTTTTTCGCCATTCACGAGTTTCTGGAGATCGAGAGAATGGCCATCTGGATGATATGCGCCACCTCCTACTTCCTGTAATACGGCAAGAGGACCTAAGATATCCCAAATTTGAGGTCTATCGACCAATGCGGCGATGACGCCTCCGGTAGCCGCATACGCCACATGTGCAGAGGCGCTTCCATAGGCGATAGATTTTCCTGGATAATCCAGCTTGTAAAAGCGTTTTCGAGACGAAGGCCCTAGCATGACGGTTTGATTGTTAATTTCCATGTCTTGTAAGTTTGGAAGAGCCTTCCCGTTTCTGGTGGCGCCTTTCCCTTTTAGAGCGAGAAACATCTCATCTACGACAGGCATGTGGAATCCTCCGGCGATGGGTTTTCCGTCTTCCATAACGCCAACAGAAACACCCCAGGTGGGCAGACCGTTCAGAAACGGATTCGTACCGTCGATGGGGTCAATCGCCCAGAGACGAGAACGTCTTGAGGATTGAGTTTCTCCGCCGCCGAGTTCTTCACCGATAACATTGTCGTTCGGGAATGATGTCTTCAGGCGGGAAATAATGAATCTTTCCACTTCGAGGTCCGCCTCGCTCACAAGGCTTCGGTCTTGTTTTTGCTCGCCTATGGCGTTGTTCATGAACGACAAGGCCAGTGCGCCCGCGTCTTTGAGAGTTTTTTCTATGAAATCGATCATGGGAGTACCAAACATTCCGGTTGCATGAAACGGGGAACCATCGTTTGTGGATAAACCTATCTTGAGGAGTGAAAACTTTCCAGCCCTCCGGGAAAATTTCCCATATCACAAAACCCGGCACCTATTTTGTTTTGATTAGGATAAGATTTGTTCATGGCTCGATCTCGAACGAATACAAAACGATATGATTACACCAAAGGCCCCATTGGACGAGGCTTGATGGTTTTATCTCTGCCAATTTTCGCGGAACTTATCTCTTGGAATATCGATACGATCGTTGAAATTTACTGGGTTGGCCGGTTGGGTTCAGACGCACTGGGAGCAATGTCCTTGGGATACATGATTCCTATGATGGTGAGGGCTATGGGCATGGGAATTCGTGTAGCGGGCCAAGCCTTGGTTGCGCAAAGAATTGGCGCGAATGATGAGGAAGGCGCAGCTGTTGTCGCAGGCCAGTGTATTTTGCTTCAAACGCTCTTCTTCATTCCCTTATGCAGTGCAGGATACATCTTCTCACCTTACTTAATGGGGTGGATGACGTCAGATCCGAAGCTTTTGTATTTATCGACGATTTATCTGCGAGCCGGGTTCCTCGTGCTTTTGTTCGTCGACGGAATATTCACCCTTGCAAATTTATTCCGAGGCGCTGGTGAACCAAAATATTCGCTTTTCGGCATGATTATCAATTCAGGAGTTGCTTTTATCGCCATGCCCGTTTTTATCTTCGGTTTCGGATTGATTCCCCCGTTTCATCTGGCCGGCGCGTATCTCGGCTTAGGAGCAGGCAGGCTGGCGGGTGTCGTCGTGATGCTGATTATTCTTTTCAAAGGTAGCGCCAGAATACATTTAAAATGGCGTCACCTTGTGCCTCGAACCTCCGACATGAAACGCATTTTGGGACTGGGTTGGCCCGCTTGCGGGCAAATGTTTTTTGAGAGAGGCGCTAACTTGGTATTGGTATGGATGCTTGCTCCGTTTGGCGCGCTGGCACTTGCGGCTTGGGGCCTTGGCAGTCGTGTCAACAATATGGGAAGAATGCCCGGATTTTCCCTCCAGGGTGCTGTTCGTACGATGGTGGGCCAAAACGTCGGAGCGAGAAAACCTGAGCGGGCGATCCGCAGCGCTTGGGTAACAGTAGGGGCAGTTGTTTCCATCATGGTTGTCGTCATCACAGTTCTCGTTGCTTGGAGTACTGAAGTAGTTACTTTTTTCGGAGTGAAGGGTGTCGCTTTGCCCCACGCAGTACTTTGCCTGCAAATTTTGTGTGTAGGCCTTGGATTTGAGGCCACAAGGCGAGTCGTAGCAGGGATCTTTGAAGGTGCGTCATCCACAAGGCCTCCGATGATCGTTGAAGCAATCGTTCGCTGGGTCGTGCAGTTGCCGGGCGCCTACATATTGGCGGTATGGATGGGTTTCCGAGAGTTAGGAATTTGGTGGGCGGTGGCGGCGAGCCAACTTATCGGTGGTTTGGCGTTGTTCTTGTGGTTTGCGATTGGCTGGCGACAGCGTGTGGAGTATCCGGAGCGAAGGAACCCGTCATCTGTAGCTGTCAAGGCCTGACGACCTTTCCTCATGACATCTGTGAAACGCTATGACTATACAAGAGGTTCCATCGGCTTTGGGCTATTTCGTCTGGCTGTTCCCTCATGCCTGGAACCAATAGCTTGGAACGCCGATATACTTGTCGAAATCTTTTGGGTGGGGCGTTTAGGTTCCGAATATCTGGCCGCGGTTTCTTTGAGCTTTATGGTTATTTTCTTTTTTCGCGCGATCGGCTTCGGCATTAGGATCGCGGGCAGCGCATTGGTGGCCCAGAGAATCGGAGCGAAAGAACCTGAGCATGCCAGTCATGCGGCGGGTCAGGCGTTTTTGCTTGCGGGCTTCTATTACGCCGCCATCAGTTTTCTCGGATTTGTGTTTTCGTCGCGATTGCTCGGTCTTTTGACTTCCGACGCTACTGTAATGCGAGTTGGTGTTGCGTATTTGCAGGCATCGTTTCTAACCATAGCGTTCGTGGATGGTATTTTCACCGTTTCGCATATGTTGAAATCTTCCGGCGAACCTGGAAAATCCTTGATTGGCCTTGGAATTTCGACGCTTTTATCCATTACGTTCATTCCCCTCCTTGTTTTTGGTATTGGGCCGTTCGCGGGATTCGGACTTCCAGGTTCCGCTATTGGTATTGGAATTGGTCGCATCATAGGAGTTCTTGTCGTCCTGTGGTTTTTGACATCGGGGCGTTCTCGTCTCCGTATCAGGTTAGCTCATCTCAAACCCGATTTGAGAAGCATGCGCCGCATTATTTTGTTGGGCTGGCCCGCGGCGGCGCAAAATTTGCTGGAACGTGGCGCCCTTCTCATCTTGCTCAAGATTTTGGCGTTGTTTGGTCCGGTGGTTTTGGCTGCATGGTCGATTGGAAATCGGCTCGGAACGTTTTCGCGATTGCCTGGCTTTGGAATTCAGTCTGCCGTTCGCACGATGGTGGGTCAAAACGTAGGCGCTGACCGTCCGGACCGGGCGCTAAAAAGCGTCTATCTCGCTATGGCCGGCTTGTTTGTCATGATGTGTGGCGTGACGTTTCTTTTGTATTTTTATGCGAAGGAAATCGTCTTGATCTTCGGAATGAAGGGCGAGGGAGTCGACGTTGGCGTCGCATGTGTCCGCATACTCTCCATCGGCACTTTGTTTGAGGCTATCCGGCGAATGCTGGCGGGTGCATTTCAGGGTGCGGCGAACACGAAACCGCCGATGGTTGTGGAAGCTTTCGTCCGGTGGGGTTTTCAAATACCGCTCGCGTATTTTGCTGCTTTGCCGTTGGGTTTCGAAGCCGCAGGTGTATGGGGGGCGATGACGATTAGTCATCTGATTGGCGGCGTATGCCTCCTGGTTTGGTTCTTGGTCTGGAGCCGACGAAGAGGAATAGGCTCTCATGCGGAAACAAGATTTGATGACAAGTAGAACGGTTTTGAGTGTTGCGCCAAGCTCAACGACGACAGGAAAAAGACAACGACGGAGCAGGATGGAGCCATGAAACATCATGAATCACTGTCATGATTCAGTCACTCACTGGCCTTTTGACCATCATAATTATCAGTGGCGGCAGCGAACCATGTTCGCTTGGGGAAAAAAATCAGTAGTATATGTATATAGTGAGATTGCTTGATATTGGATCTGTTCTTCACCTTAAAACTGGCTGACGAAAAAGATGTGGAAAGCGAGTGACTCATGAGCCGTAAAATAGTTTGTCATTTTTTCATTTTTGTGATTTCGCTTTTTCTCTCTTCTGCAGCATATGCGGCGGATGTTGCTTCAATCGAAACGGCGGAAACCGAAGATTGGGCGATCGTTTTGCGAGACACGGCCCTTTATCTTGAGGGCAACGAAAAAAACCCAGCCCGAACCCAAGAATATCTGGTCTTGGTGAGGCAAGTCCGCTCACGAGCTGATAAAGCCAAAGCAAATTTTCAAAAGGACCTCCAGCAATCTGAAAGACTCCTCCGGGCTATTGGCCCTCCCCCGGCAAAAGGCGGTCCGCCGGAGGCAAGAGAAATAGCCGAGAAAAGGGAAATGTACAATCGTCAAGCCGTAGTCGCCCGGGCCCGAATGGCTGATGCTGACTTGGCAATTATTCGTGCAACAGAGTTGGAAGAAACCTTGTCCAGGGAGAGGCTGGAACGGTTTTTAGGAGACATGTCCAGAAGAACCCCGATACCCATTGCACCCGGCGTGCTCGCTAAGGGTGTTCCAGAAATTGCAGCTGAAGTTCGACGAATCCTCGGTTCTCCATTCGATTGGTTCGCAAAATTACCTCCCGGAGTTAGTGGTACCGCTGTTTTGTTGCCCGGAATAGTTGTTTTGATTCTAGGGGTGGGTTTTGGGTGGGTAATACGACGGAGCGTCTTGAACATGTTCGGTCGCGACCCCGAAATGTTGGAACCCTCATATGCGCGTCGATTTAGTGCCGCCATCGTAGAAGGCGTTGGCAACAGTATTTTGCCGGTGGCAGTTTTAGCGGCCCTTTATTTGTGGGTAACCCGACCGGGCGCTTTGGTGAGTGGTCTCTTTGGAGAAGCGCTCACGTCTTTTCTTTTAGCCATGTCGTTCTTTTGTGTGGTTGTTGCGTTTGCGAAGTCATTGCTCTCCCCCGAGCAACCGACTTGGCGGTTCACGGAACAATCTGCAGAAAACGCGCAAAGCGCGTATCGTTTGATTTTCATGCTGGCGGCCGTTTTTTCGCTCGACATGTTTTTCTCAAATCTTCAGCGTGAGGGGGCAGTTTCCGCTGAGGCAGTGTTTGTCTATTCAGCAGTGTTCGGCACTCTGGGGGGCTGGTTTTTTCTGAAACTGGGACGAGAAGAACTCTGGCGAACTGAAGCGGCTCGAAAAAGTGAAATCCCGCAGCAAAGACAGACTTGGAGATTCATAAGTCGCATCGCAAGAGTGCTTGCGATAATTGGTATTGCAGCGTTGTTTGTCGGATACGGCGCTTTAGGCAAACGCCTTCTCACCAACCTGATTTGGACTGGCCTTCTGCTGTGGATAGTGGTTCTGTTGCGTGGTTTCATCCACGAACTGGTATCTTTGTCGACTAAATCCGAATCCATACAAGACAAGCTCCATTTTCCTTCCCGCGTGCTCGAGAGGTTCCAATCTTGGGGACGAGTGATTGTCGATCCTGTTGTTTTCCTTTGCGGCATTCTCATTGTCGTGCCTGTTTGGGGAGTGCCCCCGGATGATCTGTTTCGCTGGACGCTGAAAACCCTGTCCGGATTCCAGGTTGGCAGCATCCGCGTCTCTATCATCGATATTTTTCTGGCTATTGCCGTCTTTTTCATCGCAATGGCCGGAGCAAGGTTCTTGCAAAGACAGTTGTCCGAACGTTTTCTCGAGCAGACGAATTTACCTACAGGCATTCGCCACTCCCTGAACGCAGGATTCGGTTATGCGGGCGTTATCGTTGCGGCCTTATTGAGTATTTCGGTTACGGGAATCGATCTTTCGAACCTGGCGCTGGTTGTCAGTGCGCTCTCGGTGGGGATCGGTTTCGGACTACAAAATGTAGTGAACAACTTTATTTCGGGATTGATACTTTTGGTTGAAAGACCCATCAAGGTTGGCGATTGGGTGCGCGTGGGCAGTGATGAGGGAATTGTGAAAAGAATACAGTTTCGTGCGACGGAGCTTGAAACGTGGCAGCGCGCTTCTGTGATTATTCCGAACGCGGAGATTATTTCGACATCGGTGACCAATCTGACGCACAGGGATCGGTATGGTCGCGTGGAGATAGGAGTAGGCGTGGCATACGGCTCCGATGTGGAAAAAGTTCGGGAGATTCTTCTGGACATCGCCGAGAAGAACGGGCGGGTGAGCAATGATCCTGCACCTACCGTCGTGTTTCGCGATTTTGGCGCAAGCAGCCTGGATTTCGAATTGCGATGCTTTACTTCAGATGTGATGAGACGATTGGGGGTCGCAAGTGATTTGAGATTCGAGATTGAAAGCCGGCTACGCGAGGAAGGCATCGAGATACCCTTCCCGCAAAGAGTCGTTCACCTCATGAACCCGCAAGCAGACGATCAGGAACCAGAATCGTAAGGTTATTTGTACGTGTAGGGTTTCGGCTCCGGTTTTTCGCCAACCTTGTTTCTCATGACGCCCAGCGGCCCCATATCAATTTCCACGATATCCCCTGGTTGAATCCAGCGATCCATTTCCATACCGCATCCTCCGGGAACGGTGCCGGACCCCATCAGGTCTCCCGTCAGGAGATTCTCGTCCCTGGCGGTGTAGGCGATGATTTGAGAGAAAGTCCAGTACATCTCTCCGGGCGTGGTTTCGACCCACGTTTCTCCGTTGACTCTGGCGGCCATGGGAATATTTTTGGGATCTCCAACCTCATCGGGTGTGGCTATCCAGGGGCCGAGGCTCCAGCACCAGTCTTTGCTCTTGTAAGGTCCGGTTCCCATCGCCATTTCGCCGCCCTGCGCGTCCCGGGCGCTCCAGTCGTTCAATATCGCGTAACCAAAGATGTGTTCATGCGCATCTTCTTCAGAGATGTCTCTCCCCGGCACGCCGATAACGCAGCAGAACTCGAGTTCGAAATCCATTTTCTCTGTGAAGCTCGGCCAGGGAACTTCCTCCTCGGGCCCGGCCATGTGACCACAACTCGCTTTGAAGGCAAGGGGGCGCTCGTACCAGGTTTTGGGGATTTCCATGTTCATCACTTCGAATGTTTTTTTCAGGTGACGTTCGAATCCGGCGAAGCCGCGAATGAGCGGGGGTTGTTTGATGGGCGCGAGCAGCCGTGCTTCGTTCGGGGCATAGATGATTTGCTCCCCGCGAGGGCCGCTGGTGTCTTCATGTCCGAGAGCGTATTCGAGCGCTTCTTCAGCGGCTTCGATACCGCCTTTGCCCGATGCCGCGATGGCCAGCATGTCGGATGGAATGAGGGCGTCCGCCATGGCTTGGGGTCTTGAGGAGCCACGCTGTTTAAACTCCGCCGCCGCCGCGAAATTGAGGTCGACGTACCGGAGGTCCTCACCTTCGGATACAACGGCGCCCAAACGCTCGAATGGGCCAACAGGCGTTCGCACTTCAAAGGTGCAAAATTTCATGGTCTCTCTCCGGATAATCTGATTGGTTTGTGCCCATCTCAATTTATTTCAAATCGACTTTGTCCCGCTCATCCGTTTCTGGAAATGGACCTTCCTTGATTTCGATGACCTTTGAATCATCTTCCAGGAATTCGACTTCGTGCCCCTCGTACATCAGTATGAGATCGTCGCGATGCAGAATCGCATCGCCCAGATTTTCCCCTTCCTTGGTGAATACACCGACTCGAACCCTCCCGCGCTGACACAAGAGAATCTGGTGCCGGGTGGTATTCGTGGTCCTCTCTTCCACTACGTGATAATGCGCTTTGGTGATCGCGCCTTTGGGTCTGTTCAAGACGATGATCTGAAGGGGTATTTCATCATCCGTCATGTGGGCTTTGGTATTGCGCTCCGCTTCGATGTCCTGGCCGGCGTATGCAGTGCGGATGTGTTCTTTCGCCTCCTCGGAGTCCAGATAAGGTGGGAACTTGGCGTAATCGTTGAAATCTCCTTTGATGTGTATGGCGATGATGCGCCCATCGGAGGCTTTGTAATAATCCACACTTTTCGAATCGACTTCTAATGTCATAATTTCCCTCGGAAGTGAGTAAAATCAGGGAAAAAGCGTTTCAGCACGAATCTGTAATAACGATTTTACAAGAATATCATAAATCCACATTTGTGATCTTCATGTGAAAGTCAAGAGGGGGTGCCGAGCGAACGATTGAACTGGTGGAAATATAATCCACCCCCGTTTCCGCGACCCTCCTGATGTCGGCTCCGCCGATGCCGGAGGCCTCGATTTCATAGGGCTTTTGCGTTTTTGATGCGATGCGGATTTCACGAGTGCGGGAAACGGCTTGCCGGAGTGTTTCGATGTCCATGTTATCGAGCAGAATCATGTGCACTCGTCCGTCTTCGATGACTTCTTCCAGTTGGCCCAGATTCTGCACTTCGACTTGGGTTTCCGTCATGTAGCGGTTGCCGAATTGTCTGTCGATGGCGGCGGTGATGGAACCGGCGGCAACGATGTCGTTATCCTTTATCATTTCCCCGTCGAAAAATCCGAGTCGATGGTTCCTCCCGCCACCTGCGCGGACTGCGTATTTTTCAAAATAACGCAGGCCCGGCCGGTTCTTTCTTGTATCAATGATGCCTTTGAAAGTTTTTGGGAAGTCTCCGAAACAAGCCAAGGTATTTGCCGTATGCGTCGCGATTTCAGAGATATGCGAAAGAAGATTAAGAGCGGTGCGCTCCGCCTTCAGGATGGTCTGGGTGTGACCGGAAACGTGCGCCAGAAGTTCGCCTTTGGAAATTCTGGCACCTTCATCTTTTAACCAGTTGACCTCGGGCGATTGACTTTTCCCGAGAGCCAAAAGATTTTGGGTTTCCTCCAAGACAGGAAGGAAAAACGGAGAACCCGCGAGAATGGCATCGCTTTTCGAGCGCAACTCCGCCGCACACGAGGGTTCTTTTTCAGCCTCGTACTCAAGAGGAGCTTCTCCAAAATCCTCCAGGAGCCAATCGCGTATTTTAGAGCGGATGTCCATATCTGGTGGTATTGGGTGTTATACGATTTCGAGCATGCGCTCGATGGGTATTCGAGCGCGCCGAGCCAGTTCCGGGTCCACTGTGATTTCATGCTTTAGATCCCGCAGGCATTCATACAGGTTTTGCAGCGTGTTTTGCTTCATGTAGGCGCATAGCGCTTCACGACTGGCGGGGATCAAAGTTTTGTCCGGAACCGCCTTGGACATGGGATGGAGGTTTCCGACCTCGGTAGCCACGATGACTTCGGGGTGGGGAACTTCCTCTACCAATTTGATCATGCCCTGAGTCGATCGGAACTGGAGCATATCCTCGGGCACGATGCCCTCGTTCACTTGGCGCATGCAGGCGCTGGTGCATCCGCACTCGGGGTGAACTACCGTGATAGCTTCAGGATGTAGTTGTTGTTGCTCCAGGACGTGATGCGGGCGAATCCTCTCATGTACGTGACATGCGCCCATCATGAGATGAAGTCGGTCCAGAGAATGTCCTTTACTCTCCAGAAGCTTGGCCGCGTAGAACCCCAGAAAGACGTCGGGCAAAAACAGTATGGGTTGCTTGGACCCGGAATTTTCCAGGATGTGGAGGGTGACCTTGCCCGCGTTGGCAGACGCGCAACAGTAATCACTCTCGGCCTTTACCTCGAGATATGTATTTACATAGCTGATGACAATTCCGTCTGGATGTCCTTCTTTCCAATCCCGAATCTTAGCCACGTCAGCGTGAGCGGCCAAAGAGCAAAGCGCATCGAGGCTGGGGGCCAAAACTGTTTGATGAGGTTTTTTGAGAGCGGCCAGTATCTGATTCATGAACAAAACGGATGGCTCAACGAGATAATCCGCGTCCGACGCAGCGCCTTGTTGAGCCAAGAACAATGAATCCCCAATGACGTCGGATACGTCCTGAATGTCTCTGGGCACATAATTATGCGCCAAGATAAGAGCGTTTCTCTCTTTCTTGAGACGCCTGACCTCACCTTGCAGGAACTCTCTTTCGTCTTCCGTGATGTTCTCGGGGTGTGCATTTTCCGGGATTTCAGGAACATCGATAGAAGGTCCGAGGTCTGTTTGGTCCATCAAAGCGATAGCATCTTTTGCTGGAAGGATGTCGCCGGCTTCTATATCCAAAATCATTTCAAACTCCATCTATTTCATGTCACAAACTTATAAGTTCTTGTTGTTTAGCATCGGGCTGCCTTCCGCTTGCGCAAAAAATCACAAGCGGACACAAAAAATAATAACTCCCTCTAAACCAACAGTTCCACTCCTGACGAATAAAGCATGATACGGGACATGGGCTCTCCTACCCCCTTCTCTTATTATTATTCCAGTCTTAAGAGGATATGTAAAATGGAAATATAGAAAAAAGTGGTTTTACCTTGCCGAGCTGTATGGTTTTTGTTAGGTTTTGTACATGTGATTTCTGTTTTGGGTCATTGAAGACGCAGGGGCAGAAAATCGTCTCCCTGTATAGTAGTTCGAATCGCGGGTCGCCGAGCGAGACGACTCGTTTTTTATTTGTTTGAACCAAAATTCGACGCGCCTCCTTCATCTGTATTCATTTTGTTTTTGAAGCTGGGGGTTTTGGGGACTCCATCATGACCCGTGGTGTAATCTGGTTGTTGGGCGCATTGCTTTTGTCAGGGCTTTTTATTTTCGCGCTAAATGGGATTTGTTCGAATACGTTGATTTTTCCAACATTAACTGGATATTTTTGCCCTAAACCCCAGATGAAATTGATAACTGTTCCACAGAATCCTGTGCCCGAAGGCACGGGACGGAAAAAAAACTGATCAATTAACAAGGCTTTTTCAGAAAGGTGAGGTTATGAACGACTCGGATCCTCTCATCACAGATGCCATCGTCGAATTTGTTCTGGAGACGGAATACGAAGATATTCCTGAAGATGCCCGGGTAATCATGCGCCGCTGTTTCGTGGATGGAATCGGCCTGATGGTTGCGGGTTCCACAGAAGAAAGTGGTCATATTATTCAAAACTATCTTAGAGAAATTGGAGGAGAACCCGAGGCGCGGGTAATCGGAACCAGCATGACGGTCCCTGCGCATCTCGCCGCTTTGGCCAATGGTATCGCGGGCCATGCGATGGATTATGACGATACGCAGTTGAGCAGCTATCCGGATCGTGTGTATGGATTGTTGACTCATCCCACATGTCCGGTCATGCCCGCTGCGCTAGCCCTTGCTGAGGCGCTGGGTGCTACAGGACAGGAATTACTCACCGCATTCGCGCTGGGCTTCGAAGTGGAATGTAAGGTGGCAGAGGCGATTCGGCCGGATCATTACATAAACGGATTTCATTCCACGGGAACGATCGGCGCCATTGGGGCGGCGACCGCCGCAGCGAAATTGATGGGATTGGATGAGCACCAATTACGCATGTGCTATGGAATCGTTTGCTCGGAAAGCGCTGGTCTTCGTGCGAATTTTGGAACGATGACGAAGCCTTACCACTGTGGTCGCGCAGCAGAGAACGGCGTTGTAGCAGCGAGACTGGCGTCGGGTGGCTACACTTCGGACCCCACAATATTTGATGGGCAGTGGGGATTTTTCCAGATCATGGGCGGCGGTTGCGATAAAGATTACATCGTCGGGAAGCTCGGAAACGCCTGGTCGGCAGTGGATCCGGGCGTGTCGATTAAGCCCTATCCTTGCGGCTCACTTGCGCACCCCGCCATGGATGCCGCCAGGGACCTGATTTTGGAAAACGACATCAAACCCGAACAGGTGAAAGAGTTGCGTTTCGGCACCACCTCGCGCGTCCTGGAGCCCCTGCGCTACAAGGAACCACAAAACGAACTCGAGGCGAAATTCTCTTTGCAGTTCGGTTTCGGCATCTTGCTGCTGGAGCGTGCGGCCGGCATCGCTCAATACAAAGACGAAGTCGTAAGGCGCCCCGATGTCGTGGAGATGATGAAAAAGATAAATCCCTTCATGGACGATGAAATCGAAGCCCAGGGTTACGCGCTCATTCGCGGCAAGGTGGCGATAGAGCTTGAAGACGGGACGGTGTACGAGAAAATGTCGGAAATTTCTCGCGGCACACCACAGCGCCCGATGGACCGTGAGGAACTTTACGAAAAATTCACGGAATGCACTGGTCTGGTGTACGAGAGCAATCAGATCGCCTTGATTGAGGCGATGCTCTATAAAATCGACACGCTCGAAAACATCCATGGTCTTATCGATCTCTTGGGCGAGAAAGTGGAAGTCTAACTATTTTCCCTCGCCAGCTGTGTATCTGTCGGCCAAGGGACAGACAGACGACAGACAAGGGGCAAGAAATTGGGTTTTCATCGCTGGGAAGACATTCCGCAAACTCAAAATCTTCGCAAGGGGACCATGCGCCGCGCAGCTGCGTTGGATGGATTGACGATGCAGCGCGGCGAGATAGCCCCCGATACGCTGTTCGATGAAAGCACGATTCATCGCCACCCCGAAGATCAGTTCATCGTCGTGCTTGAGGGCAAACTGAAAATGCACATCGACGGGGTCGAGGAATGGCTTGAGCCCGGTGGTTTTGCCTCCATCCCGGGCGGTGTGTTCCATAGCGCGACGGGCGTGGGACCAGAGGGCGCGAAATACATTGAAGTTTTGTCCTCGGGGCGCATCGACTACTTGCCCGGCTATCTGGGTGAGCCGAAAAACGAATTCTTGCACGAGAAGAAAGACGGCTTTTGATGACAGAAGAGGCAAAAAGAATTTTTGTCGTTTGCTCTGATTTGATTTTCTCCGGCGGTATCCGTGCAGAGGGGAGTTCGCAGGGAATCGCCTTGGAGTTCATCGATTCCGAGGAAAAATTTGACGAGGCTCTGGAAAAATTTCACGCTGCATTATTCATGACCGATTTGCATCATCACAAACTAGGTGGCGAAAAAGCGGGCGAACTCGTCAAAAAACTAAAAACCAGTGAAAAAAACAAAGACGCGTACACCATTGCCTGGGGCAAGCATACCGAACCGGAACTGCTCAAATCGGCGACTCGGGCGGGTTTTGACAAGGTAGTGCCCAGATCTTTGTTTGTGAAAGAAATGCCGGAATACATTCGACAAGCCGCAAGTCGAACTCAAATGAGCACATGACCTCCCTTCGCATAAAAAAGAGACTCAACCCAGAATCATGCGATGGTTCCCTCGTCTGGTGGTTGCAAGTACCGACATCACGGCAAAATTACTTGCAAGCGATATTGGAAGGTTATGACGATTTGGGGTACTACCAAACTTTTCATGCTTGCGCCGAGAACAACGAACATGGCGAACCCATGTCTCTTGCGAGGCTGACTTCAACCATGGATGCGGAAGTCGAGACAAAAACGCTTCTCGAGGCGCTCTCTCATGAAATCGATCTCGAAATCCTGGATTGTGCGCCTTCGTTCAAACCTTCAGAACAACCAAGAGTATAAGTACATTCCAATGACGCGGTGTTTTCTCGCGCGGTTATTCCTGGCCCTTTTGTTGGTTTTGGGATTTTGGACCCACTCTCCTGCGCTGGATCGCCTGAAACTTGCGACGACGACGAGTACGGAGAATTCCGGTTTGCTGAAGCAATTACATCCAGCATTCGAGAAAAAGTATGGCATTCCCGTGCACACCATATCCGTGGGTACGGGCAAGGCATTGCGCTTGGGACAAAATGGCGATGTGGACATTGTGCTCGTTCATGCGAGAAAAGCAGAAGATTCGTTCATGGATAGAGGCTACGGTGCTCACAGAAGAGCCGTCATGTATAACGATTTTGTGATCGTAGGCCCGGCATCGGACCCTGCCGGGGTATTCAAGACATTCGATGTGTCCGAAGCTTTGCTCCAAATAAAGAATTCGAAAAGCCTTTGGTTCAGCAGGGGCGATGATTCCGGAACACACAAGAAGGAAATGGAGCTTTGGAGAGATGCCGGTGTCGGCGTGTTCGGTTCCTGGTATCGCGCTCTGGGCCAGGGAATGGGCAGAACGCTGATGGCGGCGGACGAGAAAAGCGGATACACGCTTACGGACAGAGGCACGTATATCGCCCTCGTTGCAAATGGAAAGGTTTCTCTCAAGATTCAAGGTCCGAGAGGAGGGCGTTTGCACAATCCCTATAGCGTGATTGCCGTGAACCCAAAGCGCCATCCGCACGTGAGATTTGATTTGGCGGTGAAATATATCGATTTCCTTACATCCGGCGAGGGGCAAGGCATCATCCGTGATTTTCGGCTCTTGGGAAAGCAGCTCTTTTATCCAAACGCGAAAAACCCCCGTTGACGGGCTTGGAGGAGAAGCGTTTTGGAATACTTGCTTGATGGGTTTGCCGATGGGCTGATGCGTGTGCTTCGGGCGGACCCTCAGGTCATGCTCGCCGCCTGGGTGACCATCAAGGTAGGTTTCTGGGCTACGATTCTGGCGTCTCTCATCGGCTTGCCGGTTGGATTTCTGCTGGCGATGGGCCGCTTTAGAGGGCGCGGGTTCGCTATCACACTGCTCCAGACATCACTGGGCTTGCCGACCGTCGTTATCGGATTGCTGGCATACGGTTTTCTCTCCAGGCGAGGTCCTTTGGGATTCGCCGACTTGTTGTTCACTCCCTCGGCCATTGTCGTTGGATTGGTTGTCCTGGCGGTTCCTCTCGTGGCGGTATTCTCCATGACGTCTGTCGCATCCGTGGACGAAAGGGTACGGGAAACAGCCCTTACATTGGGCGCGTCGAACGGGCTTGTGGCATGGACCGTGCTGCGCGAAGCCCGCTTCGGGATGATGGCGGCGGTGTTGGCGGCATTCGGTCGTGTATCCTCGGAAGTGGGTATCGCCATGATGCTCGGAGGGAACATAGAGGGATATACACGAACCCTGACCACAGCCATTGCGCTTGAAAGCATGAAAGGAGAATTCGGTTTCGGGATCGCGCTGGGCGTCGTGCTCTTGGCGATCATTTTCGTGACGAATTTATTTTCTCGCTACATTCAAAGGTCATGAGATGGAAGTGTTTTTTCTGGAAAACGTGAAATTCAGGTTTGAGGCCGATTTGGTTCTGGACATCGAGAGGGTGACGGTCTCGTCCGGCAAAGTGGTGCTGCTCACTGGCGCGAATGGTTCCGGGAAAACAACGCTATTGCGGGTGATGGCGGGTTTGCTTACGCCTGAGGATGGCATTATCCAATATATGGGTGACCCCATCATTTTCGGCAAAGCGGGACTCGAACACAGGAGAAGGGTCACACTCCTTGCCCAGGAGCCGTATCTTTTTCGGGGAAACGTGTTGTTGAATGTTTCTTATGGGCTCCGTGCGCGTGGGATGAGCATAACGCAAGCGAATGAAAAGGCTGAAGAAGCTATTCTCAAAACGCGATGCGAAGGCCTAATTCACCGGGACGCTGCAAAACTCTCTGGGGGGGAGAAAAAGCGCGTAGCTCTTGCCAGGGCGTTAGCGGCGGGAGCGGAAACTCTTCTTCTGGATGAGCCTATCTCTCATTTGGACGAGGAAAACAGCAAGCAGATTGTCGAAATAATCAAAGAGCTGGCCGCCTCTGGAATCACTTTGGTCGTGAGCACGCACATACCGGAATGGGCAAGTTCTCTTTCAGTGAAAAACGTGCGGCTTGCATATGGCAGGATAGTCTAATTCAGGGCAATCCGGTTTCATCGACATGGTGTGAATCCCCGAACAGATCGGCCTCATGCGGACCTCCGCGCCAAACGGGATATTGCCTGACATAATAATCTACCAACCCTGCCTCGAACACTCCCGGTTGTGTGTAATCCGTAACTTGTTTTTGGGAGCGGTGGCATTCGTGCGCTTTTAGTCTCGCATGCGGAAAGCTCCTTCCATCAATAATGGTTGTGTAATCGTCTCGATAAACGAGGTCGGAGCGATTGTACAAACCGCGCCTTTTCACTGGTGATATTCGGTGGTACAGGCGTTTGGGCGCAGCATCCGGAATTTTCCTCACAAGCCGATGGAAAGCCTTTGTGACCCAGCCGCTGACGGCGATATGGTCTGGGTGTCCGGTAACGCCGTCTTC
The DNA here is from genome assembly GCA_009839615.1 of Nitrospinota bacterium. Classification (GTDB taxonomy): domain Bacteria; phylum UBA8248; class UBA8248; order UBA8248; family UBA8248; genus Bin107. Next base: position 2,951 of record VXPH01000027.1, on the reverse strand, counting down.
CCCATATGTCACGACCACGTCGGGAGAAAAGTTTCGGATGAATTCTTCGATGCGAGGAAGGATTCTTGAATCATCAATTGATTTCAATCCGCCATCCGGGTAGTTCCAGAGCGTTATATCCTTCACGCCAAGCACACGGCAGGCGTCTTTCAGCTCTTTTTCTCGGACATCGCCCAACTCATCCGGTCTGCATACACCGTTCGTGAGGCCTGCTTCTCCTCGGGTCAGGGTAAGGAGACCCATTCGTACGCCCTGGTTCGCGTAGAGCGTGAATGTGGCCGGGTTCCCGAAGGATTCATCATCTGGATGTGCGTAAACATGGAGAATGGAGTGCTGAGAAGTAGCTTTATTCATAACGAAGAAGTGGGTTGAGGAGCCTCCAAACAAACAAGGCTTGCATATTACCATTTCAAATCATTAGTTCAAGAATTACGTCCTCCGTTTTTCTTTTTTCTGGGCGTCCTCGTGAGCAAATAACAGATTGCGCCCTCAATTCATGAAATCAAATGTCACCTAGCGAAAAAAGTTTTTCCAATTTTCGTCCTCTTGCCCTGTATCTCTCTTTGGTTTATATGAATCATACGCCCACGAGACCCTGAAATTTGTTATCATCAAACCGATATCGATTTGATGCTGATCAGTAATTCGTAAAACCCTGTTCCACTACAAGGAGTCGAAATTGTGGAGTTAGCTATTTCAAGGGATACGTTGCTCAGAGCCCTGCAGACGATACAAGGTGTCGTCGAAAACAGAAGCAGCGCAATGCCAATATTGCAAAATGTGCTTGTCGAGACCGAAGGCAACAAGAATATCCGCTTGTTGGGCACGAATCTTGATATCAGCATGCGTGGAATGTTCGAGGCGGAAGTAGAGAAAGCAGGGAAAGTTACGCTCAATGCCAGGAAATTGTTCGACATTGTCCGAGAACTTCCTGAAGCGGAAGTCCGTTTCACGGAAGAAGACGGACAGTGGATTGAAATGCGCTGTGAGCGCTCGAAATTCCGTTTTCCGGGGTTGCCGCCTGCAGAATTTCCCGCCCTTCCAGAGTCGAAAGAGTCAGACGCACATACAATTTCTGCTTCGGTTTTATCGGAAATGATTCGAAAGACGATGTTTGCGATTTCTCAGGACGAGACGCGCTATACTTACAATGGCGTTTTCATGGAAACCGAAGCCGATATCCTACGCCTCGTCGCTACCGATGGCCATCGGTTGGCGATGATTGAACGGCCGAGCGAAGGGTTGGTACTTCATGAAGGAGTGATTGTCCACAAAAAAGCTTTGGGAGAACTCGTAAAGCTCTTGCAAGGCGTCGAGGGTGAGGTATCCGTCTCTCTCACCCACGTCTCAAGCGGTCAGGGCTTGTCTCTTTCTGGAGATGAAGCATCAGCCTCTCTCACTCCAAATCACATCATTTTTCAAATGGAGAATATTGCGCTATCGGCCCGGCTGATAGACGGTGAATTTCCGAAATACAGGCAAGTGATTCCGGATAACAATGAGCACTCCATTTTGATGAACCGGGAAAGCTTAACGCAAGCGCTCAGGCGGGTTGCGCTTTTCACAAACGAAACGCGCATGGTGAAGTTCGCGTTTTCCCCGGGCCAGTTGAAGTTGACGACGAACGGATCAGAAGCGGGGGAGGCCGAGGAATTCATGGAATCGAACCCGCAGACAGACATTACGATTGGATTTAACTCCTGATATTGTTTGGATGCGCTCTCCATTTTGGACGAAGAGCAAATCAGCATGGAGTTAAAGGATTCGCTGAGCCCTGGGGTGCTCTCTCCTAAAGACTCGGATGGTTATACATATGTTGTGATGCCGATGCGTGTCTAAACAGCCCTTCGGTTTGCCCAAAGGTTTAATTGATGCAGGAAGTTTTCCCCTAAGTGAAAATAGTTGGGGGACGATGATTTCTCAGGCGCCTCTTTAATGGGGCGCCTGTATTTTTTCTGTCGTGGATCCGGTTAGATGAAGTTCTATTTTTCAGAAAACGCGAGTGAAAATTCAAGCCGCTATTATGGTTGGGTGATAGTGGGCCTTACCTTTTTCACCATGGCTGTCGGTGGTTCCGTCGTCGGAACTTTTCCTGTCTTTTATGTGGCTTTTCTCAATGAATTCGGATGGTCTCGGGCGGACACCGCCCTGGCGTTTTCTTTCTCGATGGCCACTTATGCGATTTCGGCCGGCTTGATCGGGGCAATGGTGGACCGTTGGGGCCCGAGAGTGATTATCCCCGCGGGAATCACGATTCTGTGCGTCGGCCTTGTGTTGATGTCAAAGGTTTCCAGTTTGCCCACCCTGTATTTTTTCTACGAGGGCGTCGTAGCGCTGGGCATTACCATGTTCGGGTTTATTCCCACGAGCACCGTTGTTAGTCAGTGGTTCGCGCAAAGACGATCTGTGGCGATGGGGATATCGTTATCGGGAAGGAGTTGTGGCGGTATCGTCATGGTTCCGTTTTCCGCCTACCTTATTGCGACTTTCGGGTGGCGCGCGGCGTATGTTTTGTTGGCGATTGGCATCATCGTCATATTGGTTCCCTTGAATGTACTTTTCCACCGCAGCCGCACCGAAGTTGCGGAAAAAAAAGCAGGAAATGACCTCAAGGCGAACTGGACGTTAAAAGAAGCCCTGTCTGATTCGGTTTTTTGGCTTTTGTTCCTGGCGGGAATTTTTAATGGCGTCGGTTTCAGCGTTATCGGTGTGCATCAGGTCGCACACATGGTTGATGTGGGAATGAGCACGATTAAAGCCGCCTCTCTCATTGGAGGTCTCGCCGTCGTCAGAGCCTTGGGAGGTATTTTGGGCGGATGGGTGGGGGATAGAATCGGGCGAACCCGAACTTTTTACCTTTTAAGCCTGGTTGCCATGTCGGGTGTATTTCTGTTGATGAACTTATCGGAACGCCTTGCTTGGCTGGGCTATGCCTATGTTCTGGTGTATGG
>VXPH01000255.1 GCA_009839615.1 Nitrospinota bacterium | reverse complement strand
TTTTTTTTTTTTAATATTTTGTTTTGACTTGTTATTGTTTTTGGTGTCCGTTCCGCGCTTTCCGCTCGCGCGCTTGGGGGGTGGTGGGGCACGGGACCACGCAAATCCATCGAACAAAACGATTCAAGCCCGCTGAGCAAAATCGCTTCACACTTCCGGCGTCTTCAAGTCCTGTCCGCCAGGAACGCCTCGGCGACGAATATCCCCCCCAGCGCGAGAAAAAGAAGTGCGCCCAGGTCAATGAGCCTCAAGATGGAACGCAGCGGATCCGAATCGTCCGCAGGCAAATCGCGCACGTCGAGTTTCTCGAGCTTTTCTTTGAGCGTGCTCATCTCGACAAGAGAGATGTTCGCCTCGGATGCGGGCACGTTCACGGCCACGAAATGTTTTTCATCGGGCGTGAGTACGCGGTAAAAGCCTGCGCGCCAAGCATCCCGGTAGTAGGCGACAGCGGCGCCGCTCCCCGCCTTCCCCAGCCTGAGCCCCTCGGAGGGCGCGGCTTCGATGCCCGGTGTTTTTTCCGTGAACTGAATCGCGCGTTCTTCCTGGGCCGGACCGCGTATCTGTATCGCCTCTCCGACCCGCGGGATGGTGGCACTGATTTCGACCGAGTCGCCTGCGACCGCGGATGAGGATACGCCCTTCCGCGTGCCGCCCAGAAAATCCGAGACGCCCCGCATGAAGGGAACGAAAACGGGCCGCACGGCGAGGTCCGTCCAGTCCCGATCGCACGTGGAACCCCACACCATCACCTGCCCTGAACCCACCGAACCGACTACGAGCATCGGGGCACCGTCCGGAAGCTCCAGCAGAGCCCGTCCCCCTCTTACCGGCTCGAGCGGCGTGATACGAGCCAGACGCAAGGCGGAGAAAAACCGCTCGCCGTTCGCCCCCAGGAAAGAGAAAGCCGGGTGCGCTTCCTCACCTTGCGTGATCTTGAGATTCCGCGACGGGCGCAGCGTGACGGGTCCTCCCGTCGTGGCCGGCAGCCAACCGAGCCCTGCGGCCTTTTCGCTCGACAACTCGCCCGTGGCCCAGAAAAGCCCACCGCCTTTTTCGACGAAATCCCTCAGCCCCTGCTTCGCCTGCTCGGGCCAGCGGCCCAGGTTGCAGGCGATGACGTAGTCGTATTCCTCCCATGGCACGTTGTTCAGTTCATAAGACGCCACGACGCGCGTCAGCACCGGAGATTCGCCACCCAATGGGGCCGCGCTCAGGGCGTTGACGACGAAAAAGGTCTCGCTGTCCTGCAGCCCGCGCTTCGGGTCCCCGTCGATGACCAGCGCGCGCAAGCGCTTTCCGATGCCCGCCGCGAAGTAGAACCGGTTCGTCGCCGGGAGGTTGTCTTTCGGCAATTCGAGACGTCCGTAGAGCACGCCCTTTTCAGGCGCATTCACCCGAAAACTCACCGGACTCGTCCCGTTCGGCTCGAGGTCGACTTCAATCGTTTCCTGCAGTTCATCGCCCACGAACAACTGCACGGGTACCTTGGATTTCTTTTCCTCCCCGCGATTGAAGACGCGCGCACCGATGGTGAAGGAAAAGCCCGCCTTGGGCGGCCAAGGCTTCATCTTCACATTCTGGAAGCTCAGATCCTCCACCCCGGCCTCGGGGGCCACGCGCACGAATTGCAGGTGAACGTGCGGATTCCATTGCTTGAGATTGCGAATCTGAAACGACTCCCAATCGCCCCGGGCGAAATCGCTGAAAACGACGACGTTCCTCCGCCCCGCCTTGGGCGATGCGTTTTCGAGCGCATGCTGAACGACGCGGGCGGGTGCTCCCTTGCCGTCGGTTTGACGAACCCGCTCCAGAGCCGCGAGAGCCTCCCTGCGCTGCAATTCCTCGAGTGGAGCGGCGGCCGGTTCTCCGACAGTCGTCGCAATGCTCATGCGATCCGCATCGGACATGTCCTCGATCATCCGCCTCACGGCGCGCTTGGCCACGTCGAATCGACTGCCCTTTTCCGTCTCAAACGCCATGCTCGCCGAGTTATCGATCACGGTGACGGTGTGAACGGGGAACCACCCGATGCCCGTTACACCGCCTTCGGTCTCGAGGAGGGGGCGCGACGCCAGGAAGATGATGATTCCCACGGCGCACACCCGGAGAAACAGGAGTATCCAGTTTCTGAGCCTGCTGCGGTTCGTGATGCGGCGCTGCGTTCTGAGCAGAAATTCGAAGGTGGGTAGCTGATATCTGCGGACGAGGCGCCTCCTCAGCAAGTGGATCAGGATGGGGAGAAAAACAAGCCCCATCCCCCAGAGAAGCGCTGCGTGCAAGAATTGAAAACTCAAAGTCCTTTCTCCCCCGGACGCCCCGCTATACCCTCGAGCGGCTGCGCCACGCCAGAAAGCGGATGAGACCCCTGTCCAGCGGCTCGGCCGTCGAGACGAGATGATAATCCACCCCCAGGTCGGCGCACCGCTCGCGCGTTTGCTCGAGAAACTCGGTCAACAGCCCGAGATAGGGCCTTTTCACCACCTCGCATTCCACGGTGATGTTTCTGTCCGTCTCGACGTCGTCCATCCGCGCGAGGCCTTCGAAGGGAAAATCGAGTTCCACGCTGTCGAGAATATGAAAGACGATGACGTCGTTTCCCTTGAGGCACAGGAGTTTGAGCGCCTCTTCCACGGCATCGGGTTCATCGAGCAAATCGGAAACGACGATGACGAGGCCCCTCCGCTTCAGGCGTTCCGCCAGGGCGAGCAGCGAACGCGCGATTCCCGTACCCCCGGCGGGTTGGGCCGCCTGAAGGCCCGCCAGCAGGGTCAGCAAGTGTTTCCTGATGGATTTGGGCGGAACCTGCGCGTCTTCGGCTCCATAGGAGATCACCAGACCCACCGAGTCGGACTGGCCCAGCAGCAAATGCGCCATCGCCGATGAGAGCGTGGCCGCATACGCCCACTTGTCCAGGGGGCCGTCGCCGAAATCCATCGACGCGCTCGCGTCGACGACGAGATGCGCGTAGAGGTTCGTCTCGTCCTCGTATTGTTTCACGAGGTAGCGGTCGAATTTTCCGTAGGCCTTCCAGTCGATGTGCCGGAGTTCGTCGCCCGGGCTGTACGCCCTGTGTTCTTCGAAATCGACGCTGAACCCCCGCGAGCGGCTCCTGTGCACGCCGCTCATCAGGCCCTCGACCACGTGGCGGGCGCGCAACTGAAGATTCGACAAACGCGAGATGACGAGGGGGTCGAAATACTGATCCGTGTCCAAGTCGATTTCCTTCGAGCAGGCGTCTACGCGGCTTCGGTAGCCTCCGCCGGGGGCGCGATGGCTTCGAGGAGTTGCCGTATCAGGGAGACGGAATCGTGGCCTTCCGCCTGCCCCCGGAAGTTCACCAGAATCCGGTGCCGGAGCACGGGTTCGGCCAGCGCCCGCACGTCCTCGATGGTGGCGGCGTAGCGTCCGCGGAGCAGCGCCCGCGCCCGCGCTCCCAGAATCAGGTACTGGCTCGCCCTCGGACCCGCGCCCCATTCGACGTATTGACGGACGAAATCCGGCGCGCTCTCATCGTCGGGGCGGGATGCGCGAGCGAGCGACACCGCGTATTCCACCACGTAGGGGGCCGCCGGCACACGGCGCACCAGTCCCTGAAACGCCAGAATCTGCTCGTTGTCCATGATCTCCTCGAGCACGGGGTCGTAGTTCGAGGTCGTCTGCGCAACGATTTCCTTCTCCTCCGCGAGGCTGGGATACGATACGCCGATCTCGAACATGAACCTGTCCAGCTGCGCTTCGGGCAGCGGATACGTGCCCTCCTGCTCCACGGGATTCTGGGTCGCGAGAACGAAAAACGGCGGGTTCAGATAGTGCGCCTGCCCACCGGCCGTCACGTGCAACTCCTGCATGGCCTGGAGCAGAGCCGCCTGCGTTTTGGGCGACGTGCGGTTGATCTCATCCGCCAGCAGTATCTGGGTGAAGATGGGCCCGCGAATGAAGCGGAACGAGCGCCTCCCCTCCATGGTGTCGTCCAGAATGTCGGTGCCCGTGATGTCGGACGGCATCAGATCGGGCGTGAACTGGATGCGGTTGAAATCGAGCTGCAACACGCGGGCCAGGGTGCGTATCAGCAGGGTTTTCGCCAGGCCCGGCACGCCGACCAAAAGGCTGTGCCCTTTCGAAAGCAGGGCTATCATGACCAGGTCGATGACTTCCGCCTGCCCGACGATGATCTTGTGCACCTGTTCGAGTATGGCGTCGCGCTTAAGCCCCACCTCGCGCGCGATCTCCACGTCCATCTCGCTCATGCTCGAATTTTCGTTTCCCACAACATCTGTTTCATCGTTCATCGCGTATCGCCTCTCGATTTAGCGGGACGACATGATGCGAAGCGCCTCACGTTCTCGCTTCGCCTTTTCCGCATCGCCCGTTCTTTCGTAATGCGCCAGCAGGCGCTCATGAACCACTCGAATGAAGGGATTGATCTGCAACACCTCCTCCCACGCCTTGAGGGCGCGCGCGGCCTTCCCGCCCATCTCGCTCGCGAGCGCGCGGTGCACGTGCGTCATCGCGTAGTCCGGGTCCACCTCCAGCGCCTTTTTGATGTGCCGCTCGGCCTGGGGAATCATGCCCAGATGTATCTCGATCTGCGCCGCGCGGTTGAGCAGGGGCTGGGAGTGCGGCTCATCGCGCAGGGCGCGGCGATACTCGATCAGCGCCGCCCGCATCCTGCCCCGGAACGAGAGCCTGTCGCCCAGCCGCATGCGCCTTCTGGCCACGGCGCTCTTGAGCGCGGCCAGGTCGATCGAGCGCTCGCTCATCGGTCCCTTGGGTTTGAGCTTCGGCAGAGAGACCTGCGAGCCCGCGTGCTTTCGGAGGGGGCGTTTTTTCAGGTCCTCTATCCAGAGCTTCTCGAATCCGCCCAGGTCGACGCCGGCGACCAACCGAAGCCCGGGCTCCGCACTCTGGGGCGGGCCGGTGGATTCGAGTTCAACGAGGCTCGCCCGCCTTTGGTGCCGCATTCCGGGGTTATGCTCCCCGAGCGCCGGCACTCCCTGCGGTCTCTGCGGCGGCGGCGCATCCTTGATGCCAGCGAGCAGGCGAACGAGCGCGCCCTCGCCCATCTTGCGGTTGATGAAATCCACGGCCGAAGCCGCCTCCGCATAGGCCAGGTGCACCTCCTGCGGGGTATCGAGATAGATGAGGCTCGGCTCCATTTTCTTGAAGGGGACGTAGTTGTTCGTCTCCCTCGCCTTGAACAGCAAAGCCTCCTCGCCCGGGTGGAGGAACCCGGTTTCCTCGTCCCGCCATTTTTTCTCCAGATACTTGGCGATGCCCTCGTGCAGCCAGATGGGGGCGCGGTTCTTCGTCGCCAGCACGATGATATAGTGGACGTATTCGTGCGCCGCGGTGTCGAGCCAGCGGTAGCCCCGCAGGAGCGCGCCGGGGGATAGGAACATCACCTTGTTGAACTTGCAGACCCCGACCGCCCCCTTCTCCTCGATGTCGCGCCTCGATAGCGTGGATGAGCGGTGGAAGCGGACCGAGTCCGAGAAAAGCTCCACGCGAATCCGCTGCTTGGGCCACACGCCCAATATCTCGCCGTAACTCGTATAAGCCTTCTCCAGCGCATCGCCCAGGTAAGGCAGCAAGACGGCGTCTTCCCCCGGCTCGTACCAGATGTCGAAATGCGCCGTCTTGTACGCCTTGAACCCTTTCATCGCCGTTTGCGTCTGGCGCACGTGGAGCCTCAGTTCGAGCCATTCGCTGTCCCCGGGGCGTTTCTTGAGCGCCGCGTTGAGATTGGCGAGCGACTCGGCGTATCTGCCCTCCAGGTAATCCGCCGCCCCCGAGAGGGCCAGCCATTCCGCCAAACCGGGCGTTTTGGCCTTGAGCGCTTCGATCTTTCCCTTGGCGGCCGTGAGATTCCACGCACGCAACTCGTCCACCACCGCGCGATAGCCGTCGGGCCGCGCCACGGCCTGGGAGAGAGGCACCGCACGGTTGACGGTATGCGCCCATGCAGGCGGCGCGAAGACCGCGACCCCGACAGCGCAAATGAAGCCTGCGAAGAGTTTTTTCAGCATCATTTCGTCAACCTGTCGAAATAGTCTTCGATTTCGCCGCGCATCCCCTTGGGGAGGCCGTCTTTCATCGCTTCCATGATCTCTTCCCGGTACTTGGCCGGCACCTTGTATTGCTCCCGATCGGGGATGAGCACCTCGCTGAACTGCGTGCCGAGGTTCCCGTCCTCCTCCCGCCCTCGATCGTTGGAGCCGCGCGGCTGGGGAAAATTCGGATTCCTCGACCACCAGGGCCTCTGACCGCCCATGCCGGGCCCCAAGGCGCTGAACCCCCGGGGCGTACCCATTCCCACGCTGCCCCGCTGGGCCATCTGCTGCATGGCCTGCTGCATGGAGTTCTGCCCCTGGGCGAGCTTGCGTATCGCCTCCTCCTCGGGCGGCACCGCCCGGGAGGAACTGCGCTTCGCCAAGGCGGCCGTGGCTTGCGCCATCGCCTCTCCCGCCTCGGTGATCCTGCGCAGGATGCTCGGGTTGATGAAGGGATACACCTGCATCATGCGGCGCAAGTGGCGCTCGAAAATCCCCAGGCGCTTTTGCAAGGCATCCTGCCTTTGGCGCAGGCCGGCCAGCTTGGCGATTTCCGTGCCGCCCGCGTCTTTTTCGGATTTATCCAGAAGCCCCTCGAGATCCTTTGCCAACCCTTTCCAGGGCGCGGCTTCGCCGTCTTCCGCGGTCTTAAGCACTCCCTCTTCCGAGGACGCAGCGCCTGAGTCTCTCAGACCCTTCGCCGCTTCCCGCGCATCCACTTCGCTGCCCGCCGCCCCGGCGTCCTCTGCTTTCTCCGCTACTCCCGCTGGAGCGACACAGGGCGATTCCGCGAGCGTCGCCGCCCACTCCGGCAACCTCTGGAAGACGATTCCCCACTCCCCCCTCTTGAGCATTGTGTCGAACTCGGAGAGCGCCCGCATCTTCTCGCGCTGAATCTTCTCGGCGCGCGCCCGGGGGGAGAGTTTCTTCTCGGTGTCGGGCCGGCCCAGCATCGAAATCTCGGGCGCCGCCGAATCGGCTTTCTCCTCGGACTCGGCTTGCTTCGCCGGTTCGGCCTTCGGGAAACAATCGGGCGGGAGCGGCTTTGCGGCCGACTCGCCTGTTTGCTTCCAATACGCGCGCGTGTTTCGCGACACGGCGGCGACGTCTTCGGGCCATTTCTTCTCCAGGCGGTCCACCACGTTCTCCAGCACGCCCACCGTCTCGCCGAGGATGGACTGCTGCTCCTCCACGATTTTGGCCAGCTCGCTTTGCTGGCGCTGGATGGGCCGACCACCGCGCTGGCTCATCATCTGCTGGCGCTGCATTCCGCGAAGCGCCATGCGCATTCTCTGCAACTGGCTCATCAGGCGCCTGAGCTGCTCCAGCGCGCCCTGGAAATTGTTCTGGCGCATCATCTCGCGAATGCGCTCGAAGGAGCGCATCATGTCCTGCATCGGCATCTCGCGCATGCTGCGCTGGTTCATGAACTCCGCAGGCATGCGCTGGGCCAGCGAAGCCATCTGCTGCATCAGCTCGCCCAGTTGCTCCCTGAGTTTTCTGAGCTCCTTCTCCACCCGCCGGAGCGCTTCTTCGTCCGCGCCCATAGAGCGCATTTTCTCCAGCGCCTGCTCGATGGACCTTTGTCTCTGGATCATCGATTCCGTCGTGCGGCCCGCCCTGTCTACACGGACGTTGCGCTGGATCTCCTCCCCCATCGTGGCGAGGCGCTCGAGCGTCTCGGTCGCTTCCTCCTGCCGGGCGGCTATCTCGCGGTTCAGCCTTTCCCTTTCCTCCTTCGCGTCCTTCCCCAGTTTCGACAATCGCGAGAGGGGTTCGAGGTATTGCGAAATCGCGTCCTTGAGTTGCCGCTCGAGGGTGGACAAATCCATGTCGGAGAGCGTCTCGCGCGGATTCTTGGGCCTGAGCATCGCTCTGGTGCGCTTGATACGCTCCAGGATTTTTGTGGCCCTCGCTTCGATGGCGCCGCTCTTCCGCGCCGGCTTCCCGGTTTCTTTCGTCTCTTTCGCCCCCTCTTCCGGCGGAAAGTCCTTCTCCAGATAGTCACCCAGCAGGTCGAGGAGTTCGTTTGAAATTTCGCCCAGGTTCCTGTCCAGCCCGGCCATCACCGCTTCCCTGTCACGGATGCTGATCCGGTAGACTTTGCTCGTCCCGACCTTGGGGCCGCTCACCGTATCCACGTCAGGCGCGATGAAGCGGTAGGAGAGGACGCCCCCCGGCTTGATTCCCATAGAACTGAGGTCGAACTCGTGGCGGCCGAGCACGTCCTTCTGGGGCTTCTCGCCGCTCCACACCTTGATTCTCCTCGGGCGGCCGCTTCCGAGCCTGGCTTCGAGATATACGCCCTTGACCCCGAAATCATCAGACGCGCGGTACTTGACGGTCACCCGCTCGTCGGCCTCCACCGTGAGGTCCTTGTCCGGATGCGTCACCATCACATCGGGATAGGCGTCGGGAATGATGTCGATCTGGTAGCGCTGGGGCGCCAGATTCGAAAAACCGTGCGCATCCTTCAGGCGAACCTGATAGGAGCCCGCGCCGCCGAGGATCATCTTGCCGCCCAGCGAGTCGCCGCTCTCGGCGGGGTTGAGCGGCAACCGCCAGCCGTCGGCCAGCGCGATGAGCGCCTCCTGAACCGGTTTGTTCGTCTTGACGGCCAGGCGGACTTCGGAGCCCATATAGGCGCGGATGTGGCCTCCGTTTTTCCCCATGCCGGGTTTCAGCTTCGTATATTCCGGGGGATACTGAACCACCTCGATGGATTCCACCCTCGGCGGGGCGACCACGCGAACCTCGACCGTGCGGGAGCGGAACCTGCCCGTACGCGCCGTGATGCGCGCATCGGCTCCCGCAGCCAGCCAGCGGGCGCGAAACTGGTGAGGAGCCGTTTTCTCCATGGCGATGCTCGCCTCGGATCCGGCGCCCTGGCGCACCTCCAGCTCCACGGAGCCCGCCTCACGCCCCCGGGTCCTGACTTCGAGGGTCACGGGCATTCCGGGAAGCAGCGTCGTGCGCTCCGCCCAAATCTCCAGATGGGTGATGCGCGAGGGCATGAGGTCCGCCGCGTTCGCCAGGAGATAGCCCGCGCGCGGATAGAGCCCCGGCCAGATGAACGCCACGAGCATGACGGCGACGGCCAGAACGCCGGCGAGCCGTCCGAGCCTTTGAAAACCGGCATGAGAAACGTAAGCTCCCGGGTCGAGCGATTCCACTTCCCGGCTGGTGTCGTTCACCAGCGCGTCGATGAGCGCGGGCGAAGTGGGGTCGTCGCCGCCGAGCTCCCCTTTGCGCGGGAAGAGCTGCAGCGAACTGATGAGGTTACTGCCCAGATCCGGGTGGGTCTCTTCGATGTCGAGGGCGATCCTCTCGCGCCTCGGTCGGCGGGTCGCCAGCCACCAGCACCGGATGAGCGCCGCCCCCAGCAGAACAACCGTCAGCCCGGCGTAAATGATGGCCGAATATCCGAAGCGGACCTGGGAGACGACCGCCGCCGGAGCGAGCAGCAAAACGGCCAGTACGCCCAGCAGCAGGACCATCCCCGCTTCGAGACGCCTTACTTTCAGGCGAGCGCGAATCACGGAATCGAGAAACTCGTTTATCTTTTTGAAAGATCGCTCGGCCATCTCTCGTTTCCCTCTCATGAGTGAACGGTGATGAGCATGAAAATAAATTGTATTACATGAATTCCGTTACTGCACGTTCGTTAAAAAAACCGCGCGTCGACCAGCGTCGCTCAAGCCAGCCCCCAAAGCCGCCGGGTGGTCCACTCCAGCGCAGGCAGCAGAACAAGAATCATCCCGATCCAGGGAATGCTCCAGAGCCTCACGTCGCGCACCTCCATCACCCTGTGCGGCACCTTGCCCTTCAAGGCCTCCAGGACGCGGGCGGCCAGATCTTCCTCCCCCACCGCGTCGGCCCGAAAAAACAACCCACCCGTGTGTTTCGCCAGCGTTTGCAAATTCTCCCAGTGCGGGCTGACGTCGGCCCACTCCGCCTTGCCCGCTTCGCGGCCGATGCCGATCGTGCGCACCGCCCCGCCGATGACCTGCCCGTCCTGGACGGCCGTCATCCTCGCCCGATAGCTCCCGTTCCCCCGGGGGCGGAAGCGGATCTCGAATTCACGGGAATCCGGGCGGTAGACCGCGCGATACCGGCTGGTGACGCCATAGGGATCGCGAAGCTGCACCTGCACCTGCGCCGCCTGCGCGGGCTGGTAGGATTCGTCTCTTACCTGCATCCTGAGGACGTAGGCGCCATCCTTCGACTGTTCCGCCTCGGGAAGAATCTGGACCTGTGAACTTCCGGGGTCGCCCGAGAGCCAGCGGATCATCTGCGCCACCAAACGGATGTAGAGGCGGTTCGTCTTCTCCGCCGCCACCATCCCGAAATTCCACCGCCAGATGTCATCGGAGAAGACGCTCACCACCCTGCCCTCACCTATCCGCTTCGTAGCGAGCAGGGGAACTCCGCCGTCTTTCGTCGAAACGAGAATCTGCCCCTTCCCGAACGGCGTCGTCGAGTTGACGCGCCGCAAGGCAGGAAAGGCGGCCCAGAGCTTTTTGTTTTCCTCCAAATCCGAGGAGAGTTGCGTGATGGGATGCCTGCCGCCCGTGGACGTGAGCTGAACGAACAGGCGCCTTTGGTCCTGATAATCACTCTGCTGCTGCAGGCGCACGGGCAGGAGATCCTCGATGGGGCTGCGGTAATAACCGCCCGCGCTGAAGGATTGCCTGCCACCGAACATGAGCAAGGCCCCGCCCTCGCGAACATATTCCCCCACGCGCTGGAGGTAGTAGTTGCTGAAATACTCCTGGGCGGAGAAATTATCGAAAACCACGATTTCGAAATTCTTGAGTTCTTCTAAAAACAGCTTGTCCACCGGGAACGGAACAAGGCTCAGGTGCCTGGTCGGAACGCCCGGGTCATCTTCCGAGGTTCTCAGGAAGACGAACGACACGAGGTCGATGGCGGGGTCCCGCTTGAGCGCCATGCGCAAGAAACGATAGTTCCAGGTGGGAGAACCCGTAATCGTCAACACCCGAATCTTGTCCCGCCTCACTTCCAGGGGAATCTCGACGCGGTTGTTCGATTCCACGATTTCACCGCGCTGAACGGGCGTGACCACGCTGAGCACCTGGCTCCCCACTTCATTCGGCGTGAAGCGGAATTTCACGAGACGGCGCAACGGGCTGCGCCGGACGTCTATCGACTGGGTTCTGATGATGCGGCCCTCGCGCGTCAGAGCGACAGGCAGCTTGCGGCCGGAAAAACCCTTCACCGAGAGCGAGACCTCCAGGCTCATCTCCTTTCCCTGAAAGGCGATGCGCGGAGCCTGTATGTCCTGAATGGCGATGTCCCGAAAAGAATCCGGCGCCCCGAAGCCCACCCCGATGAGGGGCGGGAAGGATTTCACGTCCCCGGGGGGAAGAGCCGCCTCGGTGGTATCCCCCCCGTCCGTGAGCATCAGGATGCCGAGTGGGCCGTCTCGATTATTTCGCTCTCCCTTCCCCGCCGGAGCGCGCGACTCCCGGGCGCTGTCCAAAGCGCTCCGGATCGCCCCCAAGGGGTCGCTGCCCACGCCCTGGGCTTTCAGGTTTTCAAGATCCCGCACTCCAATGGGGGTTCTTCGGGCGTCGTAGCGGGCGAGTTGGACGTCGTAGAGTTTTTTGAGGCCCGCGAACAGGCTTGCGGGGGCGTCTGCCTGCTCTTTTTCTTCAGGGGTTTCCGATTTTCCGAGCTTCTTCGGAACCAGCAGAAAATCCTTCGCCAGGTCGATGCGCGTTTTCTTCCTGTTCACGTCCTGAACGCTCATGCTCGCCGAACTGTCGAGGAGAACGAGCAGCTTGGGCGGCAGGGAGCGCTCGCGTTTGTCGATCAGCGTGGGGCCGGAGAGGAAAAAGACGACCGCCGCATACAGCAGACCCCTCAGCGCCTGAAGGACCCAGACGCGCCGCGCCGGGAGTTTTTCGGTCAAATCGCGGTGCCTGCGTATGAGCGCCCAGCCCAGCCCGGCTGCAACGATGACGAGCACCCACCAGGGAGCGCCGCCGGGCCAATGTAGTGTGGACCAGTCCATCATCTAGCCCTGGTTCAGCCGGCGCTGGATGAAGGGGTGGTGAATGAGGTCTTGCTTGTAGTTGCCCGTCATCGCGTAGAGGGAAATGTTGACGGCGAGTTGAAAGGCCGCGAGACGCTGAGGCTCCCCGCCGGGAGTGCATTCTTCGAGCCACCCGCCCCCGGGACCCCTCGCCCATGCGCCGCCGAGGTCGTTTCGGCAGAAGATGACGGGGGTGAACATTCCCACCCGGATGCCCAGCAGGTCCTGGCTGATGGCCTGTCGCCCGCCGATGGAGCGAATCAGGTAATAACTCTTGAAAACGGCGTGCTCGCGCTGGAGCGCCTCGAAAGCGTTTCTCGGAAAGACCAGACGCATGAGTTCTTTGACGGCGCCGCCGAAGGCCTCTTCCTCCAGGCCGAGACCATCGTCGATGAGTAAAAAACCCCCGTAGGTGAGATGGCGCCTCAGATTGTCTATCGCCCTCGCGTCGGGCATCTCGAACTCGTAGCGTCCCGACATATACAGAAAAGGGTATTGGAAAATTTCGGGCGAGGAGATGTCCACCGCCTGCGCATCCTGTGCGGTTTCGATGCTCGTGCGCCTTCTCACCTCATCGAGAAAAGAAGCCATCGCCGTGGGATATTCCCGCCAGCGTCCGCCGGAATAACGCAGTTGCGCCGGAGTGAAATCGGGGAGAAACGTCTTTTCCTCCTCGATCGAGGGGGACCAAAGGTTCCTTTGCCACTCACCCAGGGAGGGAGACGACTGCGCCTTCGCCCACCCGGGGAGGCCGAGCAACGCGGCCGCGGCCATCGCCGAGCGCGCGATGAACGCGCGGCGGCTCAAGCGTGATTTACGGAACGCTGACATCGGGCAATACCACGTAGGTCGTGGGCGGCGGCAGTCTTTTGCGCGTGAGCACGAGCTCGGTTTCCTTCGGGCGAATGACTCTCGTGATTCCCTCGGCCTTCAGGGCCCTTTCGAACTCACCGGTCAATTCGGGACCAAAGTAGTGCATCGGAATCACGATGTTGGGGCCGATACGCTTGACGATCTTGGCCGCCACGTCGTGGGGCACCGTAAACGAGCCGTCGATCGGAAGCAGGAGTACATGGATTTTCCCCAGTGCGCGAATCTGTCCGGGCGATGGGCCGAAGCGCGCGTTCCCGAAGTGCGCGACGCAAAGCCCGCCCGCCTGAAAGACGTGAATGGTATTGAGGACGAAGGGATGGTTCTCGTCCCCGTCCACCTGGGGGAAAGAGGCGATTCTCAGGTTCCCGAATTTCTCGTCGATCGCGTTGGGTTTCCCCTCCTGCGTCACGCCGAAGAAAATTTCCGACTTGCCCACGTAGGGCCCCGTCATGGAGTGGGTTTCGTGGAAATTGCTGACGGTGACGGCATCCGGCGGCGGATCCAGAACGGGGATGACGTAGGGGTCCATGACGGCCCGCCCGCCGCCCGGGGCCTCGATGAGAAAACTCGAATGGCCCAGAAACTTGAGCCGCACCTCGCGCGTTTGCCGAACGCTCTGCCAACCGCCCCTCATCGAAACGGGAATGAATCGTCCGTCGCGCATGACGATTCCCGGCTTGCAGATACCCTCGGCCGCCCCGGCGAGATTTGACGAAATGATAACGGACAAGAAGACGAACAAACCCGCAGAGATGATTCTTCCCACCGGAAAACGGGTTTCCCGGCGCGTCGAAAAACGATGCTTCCCACAGAAGGGGTTCAATATGATGTCCCCTATGGCGACGTCGCTACGACATCACCACGACATAATTACGACATCATAGCGACAACAAGGCGGCGTGAACGCGCAATTCTAGCGCATTTTTTCGTTTCATGGATAGTCGCGCACCACAATGGGACAAAACCCGGATGTTGCGGCATTCTCACCCCTGCGACGGCTCGCCTTGAGCGGCCCTGCGCCAGGGGGAAATCCATATCGCCGCGAGAAGGATGCACGCCTTGAGCATATCCGTGACGACGTAGGCGCCGTGGTAACGCCCGAATTCGCTCTGCACGGCGGGCGCGCCCCCCGAAGCCTCCGCACTCGTGAGGATTCTGCCGAGCGCCTCTATTTTCGGTGTGAACCAAAAGACATGAACGCCCACGATGAGGAGCAGACAGCCGGCCAGCGCGAGCGACGAAGCGCCCATCGGCCCCGCCCGCCAGATGAAATAAAACAACAAGACGCAGAAGACGAGTTGCAGACGATTCCAGGCCTGGAAGATGCGGGTATTCACCTCTCTCGCCGCCATGCGGCCTTTGAGCTTCGTCGTCGAGGCGGGTTCGAACAGCTTCGAAGCCACCGGGTTTTTCCCGGCGTCGAACGTGTCGAATGAATTCGTCGCGACCCACCACACGCCCAGCGTGAGCGCGAGCCACGATACGAGAAGCGCGAAATGAAAAGAGCGAACCAAAGCAGCCAAACCGGACTCCCCATCCTGCAAAGAGACATCCCCACGCGAAGGCCCCCAATGTACTCGACAAGCGCGGCGGCTCACAAGCCATCGGCGCAAGACGGGGTTGTTGGAAATGGCCCTCCCCGCCTCATCTTGAGTAGCGGTGAAACCGCGTATCGAAGGATGCCCTCTCGCCCGGCGCAAGGCGTCCGACTCCCCTCGCCTTTCGATACGCCGCCTTCGGCGGCTACTCAGGGTGAGGAGAAGGGGATTCGGCAGCCACGGCGCTACTCAGGCGAGGAAAACAAAAACACCTTCATCCCGAGTAGGCCCGCAAGGGCCGTATCGAGAGACGCCTCTGTAGGGACAGGTCGCGACCTGTCCCTACAAAACCACCCCCCTGTCCCCCCTTGTCAGGGCTGTTAAAAAAGTCCCACCGAAGGAGCGCGCTGAATTTCACTCCCCCCTTGAGGGGGAGTCAGTGAGCTGAGGGCGTAAGCCCGAAAGCGAACTGGTGGGGGGAGCTTTTTCTGTGGCATGTCCCCCCACCGAATCGGCCTTCGCCCAAGGGCTCGGCCTCTTCGACTCCCCCTCAAGGGGGGAGTGTATCTTTTCTCTCGTCTGTCGATTACATACGCCGAATCACGCAAACTGGCTTTTTCAACAACCCCCTGACAAGAAGGGGTTCACGCAAGGAGAGACGGGAAGGTTGTTTTCCGCCGCCCTGGGCAGGCGGCATATCGCCCCGAAGCATTGCTGGACACCGCGCGGCGCGAACACTTAGAATGATTTGCGAGGCATCGCGGCTCACGGGGAGATTGCCATGACAGAGATCGCTTCCACGGCCTACAAGTCTCCCGCCAAAATCGAGGCTCTGCTCACCCGCCAACATGAAGAAGGATATCTCTCCAAAGAAGCGATCACCGAGATTTCCAAAAACCTGGGCGTGCCCATCTACGAGTCGTACGGCATCGCCAGTTTCTTCCCGCACTTTCATCTGGAAAAACCGCAAAAGCCGAAAGTCCAGATCTGCCGGGACATGAGTTGCCTGCTCGCAGGCGGCGATGCGCTGCTCGAGGGGGCGAAGAAACTCGCCCGCCGCGCCGGCGTCAGGAACCTCCGGCCCGAGAGCTGCGCCTGCCTCGGGCGGTGCGACAAGGGGCCCGCCGCCGAGATAGAAGGCCGCATCTATTCGTCTCTCACGGATGAGAAATTTCAAAAAATTCTCGCCTCCTGGAAAAACGGATCACCAAAGCCCGCCTCGAGGGCGCAGAAACTCAAAAACGCATCGCGCATCAACCCCTACCGCAAGAACGAGGCATACGGCGTCCTGCGCACCCTGATGCGGAGCAAGAATCCCGAGAGCGTCATCGACGTATTGAAGGAGAGCGGCCTGCGCGGCATGGGCGGGGCCGGTTTTCCGGCCGGGCTCAAGTGGAGTTTCGTCCTGGCCGCGCCGGGGGATGAGAAATTCGTGGTCTGCAACGCCGATGAGAGCGAACCGGGCACGTTCAAGGACCGCGCCATCATGGACTCACACCCCGAACTCGTCGTCGAGGGGATACTTATCGCCTGTAAGGCCGTGGGGGCCGGGCGCGCCATCATCTACATCCGCCACGAATACGGCGCGCAGGCGAGAAAGCTCAAAAAAGCCATCCAGCGCGCCCGCAAGGCCCGCCTCACCGGCACGAAGAACACGCCGCGGCTTGAGATCTTCACCAGCCCCGGCGGATACATCTGCGGAGAGGAGACGGCGCTCCTCGAAGTTCTGGAGGACAAGCGCGCCCAGCCCCGCGACAAACCCCCCTTCCCCGGCACGGCGGGTCTTTTCGGCAAGCCCACCCTCATCAACAACGTCGAGACCTTTGCGCTCATACCGGCGGTGCTGAAGTATGGAGCGGAGTGGTTCACCTCCTTCGGGCGAAACGGCGCAAAAGGCTTCAAGGTGGTGGGCGTGAGCGGTACGGTGCGAAGACCGGGCGTCTACGAGGTGGAGTTCGGGACGCCCATCCGGGAGATCATCGAGGGTCCCGCGGGCGGGCTGCCCGTTGGCGCGCGCCTGAAGGCGTTCTCCCCGGGCGGGGCCAGCAGCGGATTCCTGCCGGCCGGCCTCGTCGATATTCCATACGACTTCGACCCCCTTCAGGAGGCGGGCAGCATGCTGGGCAGCGGTGCGCTCGTCGTCATCCCCGAGGGGGTGGACATGGTGGCGCTCGCGCACAACGTGGTGCGCTTTTTCAGGGACGAATCCTGCGGCAAGTGCGTGCCCTGCCGCCTGGGGACGGAAAAACTCACCGCCTTCCTGGAGCGGGCCTTGAGCGGCGAGGGGCGGGCGTCGGAGCTTCCCGCCATGCGCGAGATATGCGAGGCCATGAAGGATACCTCCATCTGCGGCCTCGGCCAGGCCGCGCCGATTCCCTATCTCTCGCTTTTCGAATACTTCGAGCCTGACATCAAGGCCAGGCTCAAGTGAAGCCGGGACTGACAAATGCCTGACGAAAAGACGATTGCGATCACCATCGACGGTCAAAAGACAGAGGCCGAGGACGGCGCAACCATCTGGGAGGCCGCGCAGTCGATGGGGGTCGATATCCCCAGGCTCTGCCATCAGCCCGGCATGGAGCCCGTGGGGGTATGCCGCGTGTGCGCCGTCGAGGTCGAGGGCGCGCGGACGCTCGTCCCCTCCTGCCACCGGAAAATCGAGCCCGGCATGGTGATCCAAACGGGAAGCGAGCGCGTCGTGCGCGCCCAGAAAACCCTCGTGGCCATGCTCATGGCGGACCACGGCGTCCAGTCCGAATCTGCGAACTGCGAACTCACCGCGCTCGCCGAGCAGCTGGAAGCCGAGAACGGCGTGAGCGCCCTGCCGCCCAAGGAGACGGGGCGAGCGCAGGATTTCTCATCCGCCGTCATCGCCGTCGATCACAGCGCGTGCATCCTGTGCGACCGCTGCATCCGCGCCTGCACGGACGTCCAGGGCAACAACGTCATCGGACGCGGCGGCAAGGGCGCGAGCGCCGGCATCGTGTTCGACACGGACCTGCCCATGGGGGAATCCACCTGCGTCTCCTGCGGGGAGTGCATGGCCGCCTGCCCCACGGATGCGCTCACGAACAAATCCCTCACGCTGCAAATCGTCCCCGCCAGGACCAAAGAGGTGGATTCGGTCTGCCCCTACTGCGGCGTGGGGTGCTCCATCACCTACCAGGTGGCGGGCAACACCCTCCTGAGCGTCCGGGGGGACGAGACCAGCCCCGTCAACCAGGGAAGGCTCTGCGTCAAGGGCCGCTACGGGTTCGACTACGCCCATCACCCCGAGAGGCTCACGACCCCCCTCATCCGCAAGGAAGGCGCGCCCAAGACGAAGGAGCTTCCCGGAAACCCCCTCTCCCTGTTCCGCGAGGCGGGCTGGGAGGAAGCCCTGGACCTGGCGGCGAATTCCCTTCAGAAAATCCATGAGGCCCACGGCCCCTCTGGTCTGGCCGGCTTCGGCTCGGCGAAATGCTCGAACGAGGACAACTACCTCTTCCAGAAGCTCATCCGCGCCGGCTTCGGCACGAACAACGTGGACCACTGCACGCGGCTTTGCCACGCGAGCTCGGTGGCCGCCCTGTTCCAGACCATCGGCTCGGGCGCGGTGAGCAATCCCTTCTCGGATGCGCTCAAGGCGGATTTCATCCTGGTGGCGGGGGCCAACGCCACGGAAAACCACCCCGTGGCCGCCACCTTCATCAAGCAGGCCGCAAGCGCGGGCGCGGCGCTGGCCGTCATCGACCCCAGGAGAATCGACCTGGTCGACCACGCGGACATGTTCGTGCAGTTCCGCCCCGGAACCGACGTGGCGCTGTTCAACGGGCTGTTGAACGTGGTCATCACAGAAAAACGCTACGACGCGGACTTCGTCGCCGCGCGCACCGAGGGGTTCGAGGAACTCGCGGAAAACGTAAAGCCCTATACGCCCGAGAACGTCGCCAAACTCACCGGCGTTCCCGCGGAGGCGCTCCGGGAACTGGCGAGGCGCTATGCGGCTTCCGCGCGCAGCATCATCTTCTGGGGCATGGGCCTCTCCCAGCACACCCACGGCACGGACAACTGCCGCGCGCTCATCGCGCTTTGTCTCATCTGCGGGCAGATCGGGCGCGAGGGCACGGGCCTCCACCCCCTGCGGGGGCAGAACAACGTGCAGGGGGCGTCGGACGTGGGCCTCATCCCGATGGTCTATTCGGGCTATCAGGACGTCGCCTCGCCCCGAATCCGCCGGAAATTCGAAAAGGCCTGGGGCCGCAAGCTCGACCCCGAACCCGGCCTCACCGTGATGGAAATCGCCGACGCCGCCATTCGGGGCGAGGTCAAGGGCATGTACATCATGGGCGAGAACCCGGCCATGAGCGACCCCAATCTCAACCACTCGCGCGGCGCGCTGGCGAATCTCGAATTCCTCGTCGTCCAGGACATCTTCCTGACCGAAACCGCCTATTTCGCCGACGTCGTCCTGCCCTCCACGGCGTTTCCCGAGAAAACGGGCACCTACACGAATACCGATAGAAGAGTCCAGATCGGCAGGCGCGCGATCGACCCGCCCGGAGAAGCCAGGGAGGACTGGCGCATCGTGGCCGAACTCTCCGAACGGCTGGGCTACCCCATGGAGTATGATTCCGAAGCCGAGATTTTCGACGAGATCGCATCGCTCACGCCGTTCATGGCGGGGATGTCCTACGACCGCTTAGGGGCTCACGGACTCGTCTGGCCCTGCACGAAACCCGACCGTCCGGGCAGGGAAGTCCTCTTCGAGAAATCCTTTCCGTCCGGCCGGGGAAAACTCATCCCCGTCCAGTACGCGCCTGCCAGGGAGTTGCCGGACGACGACTATCCCTTCGTGCTCAACACGGGGCGCAACATCTACCACTGGCACACCGGGGCCATCACCCGAAGGGCGCAGGCTTTGGAGGCCGCGGAACCCGGCCCCTACGTGGAAATGGCGCCCGAGGATATCAAGCGTCTCAAGATCAAGGACGGTTCGGACGTAGTGGTGGAATCGAGGCGGGGCGAGATCACCCTCCCCGCCCGGGCGTCGGCGCGCGGGCGGCCCGGCCAGGTCTTCATCCCCTTCCACTACGTCGAGGCCGCCGCGAACCTGCTCACGGTGGACGACCTCGACCCCTACGGGAAAATCCCCGAGTTCAAGTTCTGTGCCGTGCGGGTGAAAAAGGCGAGAAAACGGCGAACATAAGACCTGTTAGGTATTTTCAGCGATTTAATTATTAAAGTAATACTTTATATATCAATTATAATTTACTGTTATTTTACTTATTACTCACCGAAAACTTGTGATCAGGAACCCGCCCAGCACCACCAGCCCCGCCGCGCCGAAAAGGCGCGCGTTCACGCGCTCCATGTCACCCATGAAGACGAGGCTCAGGAGCACCACCCATATCGGGGCGGTGCGGCTGAGCGGGAGGACGACGGTCACGTCCGAGAACGTGAGCGTGTACCACAAAAGCCCCGTGGCGGTGGCGGAGAAGAGCGAACCCAGCAGAATCCAGCAGACGTCGCGCCCCCCCGCATGGATTCTCCCGCTCGCGCCCAGGAACGGCTTCGCGCAAAGAAGAAAGAGGAAACCCGCCAGGAAGGCGAAGCCCACCGCCGCGAAGGGCGTTCGCTGCTCGGCGTAGCCGATTTTCGCAATCACGGGCATGGCGGCGTACATGAACGAGGCGAAGACGGGGAAGATGAGCGCGCGGCGGAACGCCGGCCCCATGCCGCCCTTCGCGACGTCCTTGCCCTCGCCCATCGAGATGAGCGCCACGCCGCCTACGATGGAGAACGTGCCGAGCACGACCGCCACGCCCGGCTCTTCCCCCAGGAAAAAGGCGGCGAAAAATACCGCCCATATCGGCGCCGATGCCTGAACGGGGCTGGTGCGGCTGGCACCGATGCGCTGGATGGCCGTGTAGGAAGCCAGATGGCCCATCCCCTGCCCCAGGCAGCCCGCCAGCATGAACCACAGGACGGGCCTGAGCGATGAGGTCTGCAGCGTGCCGAGGAAAAAGGCGATGCTCAAGAGCAATGCGCTCGCCACGGCGTTCGTGATGAGCACCCCGGTGATGGGAGAAGCGCTTCTCAGCCCCCGGCGGAAGGAAATGAGCGCCGCCGAGTAGATGAACGAAGATGCAAGAGCGAGAATTTCGCCCGACATGAAAAAAGGGGCTTGCGCGTTCATGGGCGCGACTATACACGCCCCGGGATACTTACGCGAGATGGCGGGCCTAGTGGTGAAAGGATGACAATCACGAACCCTCCGGGAATACCTCTCGATTTTCCAGCTGTTTTTATCCTGAAAAGGGCGACTCCCGGGCCGTTTGCCATTTCTTGTGCCGCCCGCCGAGGCGGCGCGCTTTCACGGCTGCGGGCGGAGCCGCCCTGCGGGACGGATGCTCCGGATATGAAATCGGCTGCGGGCGTGTTAGGTTGCACGCCTTGTGAACGCGCCGCCGGGACAGCCAGACTGGCGCACCGTGTTTGACCACTGATCGAGACGGAGACCGAATCCCCATGAGCCGCGTTTCCACCACCGATGCCCATCCCGGTCGCGGCGCCGCGCTCGCGGTGATCGTGGCCGGTTGCCTGATCTCGCTCATCGGGTTTGGTATCCGCGGGAGCTTCGGGCTCTATCTCGATCCGATGACGGTCGCGAACGGGTGGTCGCGCCAGACCTTCGCGTTCGCAATGGCGGTCCAGAACCTGTTGTGGGGAGTCGGCGTCCCGGTCGCCGGGGCCATCGCGGACCGCTACGGAACCGCGCTGGTGATCGTCTTCGGCGCTGTCGTCTTCTCCCTGGGCGTGGCAGGCATGGCGGTGGCGGACAGCGGAATCGCGCTCCTGCTCAGCGGCGGCGTCCTCGTCGGCCTCGGAGTCGCGTTCACCTCGTTCTCGCTCGTGCTCGCCGCCATCGCGCGGGTCGTGGGGCCGCAGCGCCGCTCGCTCGCCCTCGGCTTCGGAACCGCGGCCGGCTCGCTCGGCCAGGTGATCTTCTCACCCCTCACCCAGGCCCTGATATCGAGCTACGGATGGTACGACGCGCTCCTGGTGATCTCCCTCATCACGCTGGTCATGATTCCGCTCGCGTTCACCCTGCGGGGCGAGGGCAAGGCGGTCGGCGAGCCGGACTCGGGCCAGACGCTCGGGGAAGCGCTCGGCGAGGCGATGAGCCATCGCGGCTACGTGCTCCTCACGGTCGGGTTCTTCGTGTGCGGGTTCCACGTCGCGTTCATGGTCGTGCACTTCCCCGCCTACGTCACCGATCTCGGCCTCTCGCCGCACGTGGGCGCCTATGCGATCTCGATCGTCGGGCTGCTCAACATCTTCGGCGCGTTCGCCTCGGGCGCCATCGGCCAGCGGTTCAGCAAGAAGATGAGTCTTTCCGTTATCTACCTGCTCCGGGCACTGGTCATCCTCGCGCTCCTGATGGCCCCGGTGAGGGACCTCACGATCTACCTGTTCGCCGCATCGATGGGGATGCTGTGGCTCTCGACGGTCCCGCTGACCACCGGCATCGTCGCACAGCTCTTCGGGTTGAAATACATGGCGACCCTCTCCGGCATCGTGCTGCTGGGCCATCAGATCGGAAGCTTCGTCGGCGTATGGATGGGCGGGGTGATCCACGACCGCACCGGCTCGTACGACCTGATGTGGTGGGCCGCCGTGTGCTTGGCGGTGTTCGCGGCTGTCCTCCACTTGGCCATCGACGAGAAGCCGGTCCCCCGCCTCGCGCTGGAAGAGGGCTGAATACAGCCGGATAAAATAGGGG
>VXPH01000029.1 GCA_009839615.1 Nitrospinota bacterium | reverse complement strand
CTTCTGGGTGAACCCCAACAAGAAGAGCGTGACCCTCAACCTGAAAGACGAGCGCGGCAAGAAGATCTTACGCGAGATGCTCGGGAGCGCCGACGTTTTTCTCGAGAACTTCAGCCCCGGCGCAATCGACAGGCTCGGGTTTTCTTACGAGGAAGTGAGGAAGATAAAGCCCGATATCATCTACATCCACACCTCGGGCTACGGGCAGGACGGCCCCTACCGCGACATGAAGGCGTTCGACGGCCTCATCCAGGCCGAAGCGGGCATCATGGAGATGACGGGCCCGCCCGAATCGCCCGCGAAGATGGCCCATTCCATCTGCGACGGCGTGACCGGGCTTTTCGTGGCCCTGGGCGCGATGATGGCGCTCAGGCAGCGCGACAGGACGGGTGAGGGCCAGGAGCTCGACGTCTCGATGTTCGACTGCATGGTCAGCATGCAGGGCTACTTCCACTTTCACTACTTCCTCCACGGCGCCAAGCCGAGCCGCGTGGGCGTGGGGCATCATTTTCTGGCGCCTTACGGGGCCTACCCCGCCAAGGGGGGAAAGCTCATCGGCGTCGCCTGCGGAAACGAGAACACCTGGCGGCTGTTCGCCGAGGTCCTCGGGCATCCCGAATGGGTGGACGATCCACGCTTCGCGACCAACGCCGACAGGCACGCGAACAAGGACGCCCTGCTCGAACAGGTGCTGCCAATCCTCGCCACGAAAGAACGCGAGGAGTGGCGGCAGACTTTCCTGAAAGCGGGCGTCCCCTGCGGGGCGGTGAACGATCTGGGCGAGGTGTGCGATCATCCCCAGGCGGCGCACCGGGAGATTTTCCCCGAGGTGGAAGGCGAATACGGGAGCCTCAGGATGTGCCGCTTCCCGGTGAAGTTCAGCGAGATGACGCCCAGACTCGAACACCCGCCGGGCCTGAGTGCACACACCGAAGAGATGCTGGAGGCTCTCGGCTATACACCTGCCGACGTGGCGGACTTGCGCCGCGACGGTGTGATTTAATACTTGGCGAAAATTCCGGTTATTCAATTTCAGGAGGGAACATCCCTTGCATTTCCAGTTCACCGAACTACAGACGAGCGTTCAGCGGATGATGAAAGAATTCGTGGATCGCGAGGTCATGCCCATCGCCATGGAATACGAGCTCGCCGACAAATATCCCACGCCCGTCGTGGAGAAGATGCAGGAGCTGGGCTTTTTCGGCTTCACGATACCCGAGGAATACGGCGGGAGCGGCATGGACGAGGTTTGCTACGCCATCGCCATGGAGGAGCTCTCCGTCGGCTGGATGAGCGTGGCGGGCATCCTGGGCACGCACATGATGACCGCCTGGATGATCCTGAACTACGGGACGGATGAGCAGAAAAAGACCTACCTCCCCAAGATGGCCACCGGCGAGTGGCACTCGGGCATGGCGCTCACCGAGCCGGGTTCGGGTTCCGACGCCGCCGCCCTCAAGACGCGCGCGGTGCGGGAAGACGACCAGTGGGTGATGAACGGTTCGAAGATGTTCATCTCGAACGCCGAGCACGGCACGATGTTCAGCGTGTTCGCGCGCACCGATCCGGAAAAAGCGAAAGCGAAGGGCATCTCCTGCATTCTCGTCCACAAGGGAACGCCCGGCTTTCAGGTGAGCAGGCATCTCAAGAAGATGGGCTACCGGGGCATCCGCACGAGCGAACTCGTGTTCGAGGACGCGCGCGTGCCGCTGGAGAATCTCCTGGGCCAGGAGAACGAGGGCTTTCCGATGATCATGAGCGGGCTGGAGGGCGGCCGCGTCAACGTGGCGGCGCGCAGCGTGGGCCTCGCCCGCGCGGCCTTTGAGGATTCGATGCGCTATTCCCAGCAGCGCGAGACTTTCGGCAAGCCGCTGGCGGGACATCAGCTGATCCAGGCGAAACTCGCCGAGATGGGGACGCGCATCCACGCGGCGAAGCTCATGACCTATCACGCCGCGAACCTGAAGGCCCAGGGCAAGCGGTGCGACCTCGAAGCGGGAATGGCGAAATTCTTCGCTTCCGAGACGGCGGAGTTTTGCGCGAGCGAGGCCATTCAGGTGCACGGCGGCATGGGCTACATCCAGGAATTGCCGGTGGAGCGCTATTTCAGGGACTCGAAACTCCTGGTGGTGGGCGAGGGCTCGAACGAGATTCAGCGCCTCATCATCGCCAAGAGGCTTCTGGAGCAGTACCCCGCCTAGGGGGCGGACGGAAGGCGCCGGTCGCGCGAGGGCGCGCCATCGGCCGTTACCCCTTGATTGTCGGCGGGAGCATAACGAGGAGGATAAAAATGCCTGATTTTCAGATGGGACGCTGGTTCGAGGATTTCGTGGTGGGCGAGGTCATCAAGCACAGGCCAGGCCGCACCATACTCGAATCGGACAACACCTGGTTCACCCTGCTGACGAACAACACCCACCCGATTCACTTCGACGCCCACTATGCGTCCAAGACCCAGTTCGGAAAGCCGCTCGTGAATTCGGCCCTCACGCTGGCCGTCGTGGCCGGGATGACGGTCACCGACACCTCCTACCGCTCGGTGGCGAACCTGGAGTGGACCTACATCAAGATGCCCGCCCCCGTCTTCGCGGGCGATACCCTCTATTCGGAATCAGAGATTCTGGATAAGCGCGAGTCGAAGAGCAGGCCCGACCGCGGGATCGTCACCATCAAGACGCGCGCCTATAACCAGCGCGGGGAGTTGGTGATGGAATACGAGCGCAAATCCATGGCCGCCAAGAAGGGCATGGGCGCCATACCCGATTACGACAACATCGAGTTGGACGGGGAATAGGACGAGGCGAAGCCTGAGTTTTCGGTTGGTCGATATAGTCGGTTCTACTTGCTCGTTCGCTCGATGAGGGTTCGCAGCGCGAGGCCGTCGTCCTCCGCTCGCTTCATGAGCACATCCCACGTCTTGCTGCTGTCCTCTGTCCGCTTGATGAGCAAATCCAATGCCTAGCCGTGTTCTTCCGCTCGTTTCATGAGTATGTCCAGCGTCTTGTCGCGCGCGATCGCCGCGCGACGCATGAACAAAAGACCCGCAACGATGAGCGCGCACTGCGCAAAACCTACCGCGCCGGCCACCCATACGGCTGCGTATTGTGCTGTGATTGCGGCTTTTGCAACTCCAGAGTCGATTTTTGGAATGCCAGGGTTGTTACTTCGAATTCGGTCATCGTTCTGTTCCTTAAAAAATTTTCTTCCAGATTGTATGCCAATTCCCAACACCACCTTAGGTTTTCCTGAGATTGCCTGTCAACACTTCGCTCTTGTATGGTTTTCCGAAAGTCTTCATATGCACTCGAAACTACTCCACCCCCACCCCTCTTTGCGGGTGCGGGGGCGTGTGGTAGTATCTCGCGGTCGTATTTCGGAAGAGGGCCTAAGTGCGAGAGTCTGAGGCTTCTCATCCATTCCAAACACCTGATTCGAGTGAGGAAAAAGTCTTGTCTGAAGAGCTGAATCCGCATTTGCGTTTACTGCTGGGGCCGGGACCCAGCCCGGTTCACCCGAGAATCCTGAAAGCCATGAGCACCCACGTGGTGGGCCATCTCGACCCCGATTTCCTGGCTGTGATGGACGACTGCCAGTCGATGCTGCGCGATCTGTTCAACACCGAGAACCAGGTGACGTTCCCCGTATCGGGCACGGGCAGCGCTGCGATGGAGGCTTCTGTTTGCAACATCATCGAGCCGGGCGATAAGGCCATCATCTGCGTGAACGGCGTGTTCGGCGGACGCATGAGCGACGTGGCCGCCCGCTACGGGGCGGATGTCGTCACGGTGGAAGCCCCCTGGGGGCAGCCCATCGACCCACAGGACGTGAAAGCCGCGCTCGACGCCAATCCCGACGCCGTGATGGTGGGTCTCGTTCATGCCGAGACCAGCACGGGCGTTCTCCAGCCGATGGAGGAAATCGGCGCGATGTGCCGCGAGCACGGCGCGCTGTTGCTGCTCGACTGCGTCACCTCCCTGGGCGGCGTTCCCGTGGAGCTGGATAAATGGGGCGTGGAGGTCGCCTACAGCGGCACGCAGAAATGCCTGGCCTGTCCGCCCGGCGTCGCGCCCGTCACCTTCAGCGAGCGGGCGCTCGGCAAGGTGCGCGAGCGCAAATCCAAGGTCACGAGCTGGTATTTCGACGTGAGCATGGTGGAGAAATACTGGGGCAACGAGCGCGTCTATCACCATACGGGCCCGATTTCCATGAACTATGCGATCAGAGAAGCGCTCCGGGTCATCTTCGATGAAGGCCTCGAGGCCCGGTTTGCCAGACACGCCCTGGCGAGCAAAGCGCTTCAGGCGGGTGTGGAGGCGCTCGGGCTTTCCATGTTCGCCCAGGAGGGCGCGCGCACGCCCACGCTCAACACCGTCGCGCTCAAGGACGGGATGGATGACGGCGCCGTTCGCAAGAGCCTGCTCAATGACTTCAACATCGAGATCGGCGGTGGATTGGGTGCTGTGGCCGGCAAGATATGGCGCATCGGGATGATGGGCCACGGGGCCACACAGGCGAACGTGGTCTACCTTCTTTCCGCGCTGGAAGTAATTTTCTCCAAATTGGGGTATATTACAAAAGCTGGAGATGGTGTCGGGGCCGCGACGCAAGTTTACGCGGACGCGGCTTCCTGATCGTTCGCCATAGGAGTGTTTCGATGTTTCCGATGAATATGGGCATTCCCGAGCTTTTGGTTATCCTCGCGATATGCGTGCTGGTCTTCGGCGCGAAGCGTCTGCCCGAGATCGGCTCGGGCCTCGCTCGCGGCATCAAGAGCTTCAAGAAGGGGATGAGCGACGAGCCGGAACTGCCCGAGAAGAAAGAGGCGTCCGCCGCCGGAGAGGGCGAGAAGGGCTGAAGAGCCGGTTTGCCTCTACGCCCGTGCGTGAATTCCTGGGCGTCGCGCCCCTCATCGGCGGGGAGTCTCCTCAGACAGGAGATGGCGGGTCCGCGTGCTTTGTAAACAGCAGCGGGTGATGGGCGGGTAGAGCCTCGCGGGATTCGGCGCTGTTCTCCGCCGTCAAGGGGCGCGCCGGTTGAAGCCTCCCGCGAACGCCCCTCATGTTTTGCGACCAGCCCTGCGCGCGCAGTGGTTGGTTTTTCTTTTCCGGAGATGTCTGATGGAATTCTTCAAGGTCGTATCGCCCAAAGAAGCGAAAAGCGCGCTTCAGGGTTTCCGCGCCTTGGGGTCGGAGCGCGTTTCTTCTTTTGGCGCCGTGGGCCGTGTTTTGGCCTGTGACGTCCACTCCCCGGTCGATCTTCCCGATTTCCCGCGCGCCACGATGGACGGTTATGCGCTCCGGGCTTCTGATTCCTTCGGCGCGAGCGAGGCCATACCCGCCTATCTCGAGGTGATCGGGCAGGTGCCTATGGGAGCGGCGCCGGACTTTTCCGTTGGCCGGGGCGATGCTGCGCGCATCCTGACGGGCGGCATGGTGCCAAAGGGCGCCGATGCCGTGGTGATGGAGGAGTTCACCTCGGCCCCCGATGCGGAGACGCTCGAGGTCCGACGCCCCGCCGCCGTGGGCGAGAACGTCCTTGGCGTTGGCGATGATCTCAAAAAAGACGAGTTGATTCTGGGGGCTGGTTCCCGTCTCAGGAGTCAGGACGTGGGCGCGCTGGCCGGTGTGGGGGTCACGTCGGTGGAAGTTCATCGCCGTCCTCAAGTGGCGATATTGCCCACGGGGGATGAATTGGTCGATCCGCGCGAGACGCCCCGCGAGGGCCAAGTGCGCGACATCAACCGCTTTTCCCTCGCGGCGGGGGTGATCGAGGCGGGCGGTGAACCCGAGACCGAAGATATTCTCCCCGACGATCTTGGTGTCATCAAAGAACGCCTCGACCTGGCGGTGGACCGTGCGGACGTCGTGCTCATCTCGGGCGGAAGCTCCATGGGTCTTCGCGACTACACGGTCGAGGCCATCGACTCTCTGGGGGAGCCGGGCGTTCTCGTGCACGGCATATCGATCAAGCCCGGCAAGCCGACCATCATCGGGCGCATCGTACGCGGTGGGGAGGATAAAGCCGTCATCGGAATTCCGGGGCATCCGGTTTCTGCGCTCATGATCTTTCACGCTTTCGTCCGGCCCATCATCAGGCAGTTGAGCGGCGAGGTCGTTCGCACGAATGCGGGAGAGGAGGGCCTCATGGCAACGCTTTCGAGGAACGTGGCCTCCGCCCCCGGGCGCGAGGATTTGGTCCGCGTCGCGCTGGAAGAGGGCGAGAGCGGGTGCGTCGCCCATCCTTTGATGGGCAATTCCGCGATGATATCCACCATGACGAAGGCGGACGGCTACATCGCGATTCCCCTCGAAACCGAGGGGCTGCGCGAGGGAGCGCAGGTGCGCGTGCATCTCTATTGAGTGCCGTATGAACGGGATTTTCTCATCGAATCAGGCGTGAGCGAATGAACGATTTGCCCCTGGCCCAGGGGGGCCGGAAAATCTATCTCGAAAATATCCCCCGCGAAGAAGCGCTTTCGCGTCTTCTGGAAAAGGTGGGCGACTTCCGCTTAGGCGAGGAGGAAATCACCACATCTGAGGCCATCGGGCGCGTGACCTCGCGCGCGGCCTACGCGCGGATTTCGAGCCCGCATTTTCACGCCGCCGCCATGGACGGGTACGCCCTCGCCTCGGCGGAAACCTCGGGCGCGACGCCCGTGAGCCCCAGGGAGTTTATGCTGGGCGAAGAGGCCCTCCCCCTCGACACGGGCGACCCGATGCCCGAGGGGATGGACTGCGTCGTCATGATCGAACACGTGCACGAGGCTACCCCTGGGGCCATCCGCATCGAGGCTGCGCTCTCCCCCTGGCAGAACGTGCGCGTGGCGGGAGAAGACGTCGTCGAGGGCCAGCTCATCCTCACGGCGGGGCACGTTTTAAGGCCCTACGATCTGGGCGGCCTTCTCGCGGCGGGCATCACCCGGGTGCGGGTGCGTCGTCGGCCGCGGGTCGCCATCATCCCCACCGGGGACGAACTCGTGGAAGCGGGCGCGGATCTCAAGCCCGGCGATCTGGTGGAGTTCAACTCGAGTGTATTGTCGGCCTTCATCGCCGAATGGGGGGGAGAGGCGCTGACCGGCCCGATTCTGGAGGACAGGTTCGAGACCATCGAGTCTGCGGTTCGGGACGCGCTCGAGAGCGCCGACGTCGTTCTGGTGAACGCGGGCTCATCCGCAGGACGCGAGGATCACACCGCCGCCGTGGTCGAAAAACTGGGTGAACTCCTCGTGCACGGCGTGGCCATTTTCCCCGGCAAACCCACCATACTGGGCGTTTGTGAGGCGGATTCGGGCGCGCGCAAGCCCGTGCTCGGGATTCCGGGCTATCCGGTCTCGGCGGTGCTGGCGCTTCAGGAATTCGTGCGTCCGCTTATGGCGCACATGGCAGGCGCGGTACCGGGCGAGGAGGAGCGCATCAGGGCCTTCATGAGCCGGAAGAGCGCCTCTCGGCTCGGTATGGAGGAGTTCTTGCGCGTGAAGCTCGGCCAGGTGGGCGAGCGGATGGTCTGCCTGCCCGCCAAGCGCGGAGCCAGCGTCATCAGTTCGCTCGTGGAGGCGGACGGCGTGGTGCGCGTGCCCGCCCACTCGGAGGGGGTCGAGACGGGCGAGGAGGTCACGGTCGAGTTGTTGAGGCCCCTCGCCGATATCCGGGGCAATCTGCTCATGGCTGGCAGCCACGATAACGCGCTCGACCTGCTGGCGGACGAGTTGAGAGCGCGCCACCACGACGCGCGTCTTTCCGCCTCGGCGGTGGGTTCGCTGGCGGGCCTCATCGCCGGGCACGACGGGGAGGCGCACATCGCGGGCAGTCATCTGCTCGACCCCGAAACCGGGGAGTACAACTGGTACTACATCCAGCGCTATCTAAAAGGCCGCGAGGTCGTGGTGGTGAATTTCGCCCAAAGAGAACAGGGCATCCTCACGCCAAAGGACAATCCCAAGGGCATCACGCGCATCGCAGATTTGAGCCGTGAGGACGTCACTATCGTCAACCGCCAGAGCGGGGCGGGCACGCGGGTGCTACTCGATCACCTGATGACGCGCGAGGGTCTCTCGCCCGGCGACGTCCGGGGCTACGAGCGGGTGGAGACCACGCACATGGCGGTGGCCATGGCGGTGGCGGCGGGCCGTGCGGACTGCGGTCTGGGGATTTTCGCCGCCGCCATGATGCTGAACCTCGATTTCATCCCGCTGGAGCGCGAGCGGTTCGATTTCATCGTGCCCGAAGAGCACTGGGAGACGCCCGCGATAGGCAAGGTGATGGATATTTTGAACGATAAGGCTTTTCGGGATGCCGTGGAGGCTTTAGGGGGGTATAATACGGCGTTGACCGGCCAGGTGATGGCCGCACCCCCAAAGGAAGGTTAGGGAAATGGTGTTATTCGATCGCTACGGGCGCGCACATGATGATTTGAGAATCTCGGTTACGGACCGGTGCAACTTCCGGTGTTTCTACTGCATGCCCGAAGAGGGCATGACGTGGCTGCCGCACGATGAGGTTCTCAACTACGAAGAAATTACCCGCGTCGTGCGCATCACCTCCGAACTCGGCTTCACGAGCTATCACCTGACCGGCGGCGAGCCGCTCCTTCGCAAGGACTTGCACCGCCTCGTCGAGCAGATGGTGGTAGTACAGCCCGAAATGGACCTGGCCCTGACCACGAACGGCGTTTTTCTGCCCAAGATGGCGAAGGATCTTTACGCGGCGGGCCTGAGGCGCGTGAACATCAGCCTCGATTCCATGGACGCGGGCAAATTCCTCTTCATGACGCGCCGCGACGTGTTCGGCCAGGTGATGGAGGGCATCGAGGCGGCGGCTGAAGCCGGATTCTCGCCCATCAAGATCAACGCGGTCGCGGTCAAGGGGCTGAGCGAGGAGGAGTTGCCGCGCTTCGCCAGGTGGTCGCGCGAGACGGGCCACGTCGTGCGCTTCATCGAATACATGCCGCTCGATGCGGACCGCACCTGGGCGCACGAGAAGGTCTTGACGGCGGAGGAGATTCTGGAGGGCCTCTCCGTCGAGGGCGAACTCGAACTCGTGAGCGGCCACCCCTCCGACCCCGCGACGCGCTACCGCTACAAGGACGGCAAGGGCGAGGTGGGCGTCATCGCCTCGGTCACGCGGCCTTTCTGCCAGGACTGCAACCGCATCCGCCTCACGGCGGACGGCATGGTGCGGACCTGCCTGTTCTCCACGGTCGAGCACGACGTCAAGAGGCTGCTCAGGGGCGGTGCGCCGGACGATGAGATAAAGGCCTGGCTCGCCGAGGTGGTGCTCACCAAGACGCCGGGCCACCTCATCGGCCAGGAGGAATTCGTCCAGCCCGAGCGCACCATGAGCGCCATCGGCGGCTAGCCTTCCCGCATCCGGGTTCGGAATCAACCTCTCAGGTCATGAAGAGGCGTCGGAGCGCGCGCCACTGTTTATAGCGGAATTAGGCGAATTATAAGAAAACCATAAACTCGCTAAAGTTCCTATATTTCTCGTCCCGGAATCTATTCGCAACACTTTTGCGCATCGTTTCTCGTTGTTTTCCCACATCGCTTTTGTGGAACTTCTTTGCGTCCAAAGGTTGATATTCATGACTTTATGATAAAATTGCGGGCACCACCGCACAGGATACATCGGGCGATTTAATCGCTCTCGGCGTTCTCTTTCGAAGGAGCGCGGGATAGATGAGCAGGAGAACAGCCGCAGCCATCGGCCTCGCACTTCTTATGCTTGCGGGTGAAGCCGCCGTCACCGAAGCGGGCCGTCCCAGGGGGCGGAGAAACCGCATCGTCACGGTTCAGGTGCAAAAGGTTGCGGTGGGCCGCCTGGGCAGGCGCGTGGCGGCCACGGGAACCCTTCTGGCCCGAAGCGAGGTGAAGCTGATGTCCCGCGCCGAAGGCCAGGCGCAGGAAGTCCTGGCTCGCGAGGGGGTGCGCGTCGAGAAGGGGCAAATCCTGGCGCGCCTCGATTCCACCATCAAGCGGATCGATTTGAAGCTGGCCGAGAGCGAACTCGCCGCCGCGCGGGCGAACCTCGAAAAACTGAAAGCCGGGAGCAGACCTGAGGAAATCGCCGCGGCCGCGGCCGCCGTCACCCAGGCGGAGGCGACGCGCAAGCGCAGCGAGGCGGAAATCACCTCCGCCCTCGCCAGACAGAAAGAGGCGGAGGCCAACGCTCTCTCACTAGGCGCTTTACACAAAACGGGCGTTATCAGCGCGCAGGAATGGCGCAAGGTGACGACGGAGGCGAATCGCGCGCGCGCGGACGTGGCTGAGCGTAAGGCGCGTCTCGCCGAGGACGCCGCACGCGTAAGTGCCGCGGGGGAGAGGCTCAAGCTGGTGAAGATCGGCGCGCGCGCCGAGGATTTGGCAATGGCGCGCGCGCAGATGAGCCAGCGTCTGCAGCGCGTGAGGCGGCTCAAGGTGGAACTGGAATACTTCACCGTCCGCGCACCGATACCCGGCGTCGTCACCGAGAGAAGAATCGAACCCGGTGACTTGGCGGTGAACCGGGCGCATCTGTTCACCATCGCCCAGACGGACACGCTGCGCGCCCGGGTGCGCGTGAGTGAGCTGGATCTGCCGCTCATCAGGATAGGTCAGGGCGCACGGGTCGAGCTCGACGCCTACCGGGGGCGCACGTTCTCGGGGAAGCTGACGCGGCTTTTCCCGAGCGTGGACCCCAGTTCGCGCCAGCTCATCGTGGAGGTGGACGTTCAAAACCCCGACTCTTCCTTGAGGCCCGGCCTTCTCGCTCGCGTGAAGTTCGACCCGCTGCTGGGAAGGCGCGCGATCAACCTGCCGGTTCACGCCGTGATCTGGGACGGGGATTTGCGCACGAAGACGGGCGCGGTCTTTGTCGTGAGAAGGTTGCAGGGGCGAGCGGGAATGAGCGGCTCCGGACGAGGCGGCCCCGACATGAGAGGCGGCGCGCGCGGGGGTGTGGCCGAGGCGAACGCGCGAGGCGCGAGGCGCGGCTCTCGTGGAGGACGCGCTCCGCGCTTCATGTCGGTGCGTCGCGAAGTGCGCCTCGGCGAGATGATCGACGGGCGCATCGAGATTCTCGAGGGCCTGCGCGTGGGCGAGCGGGTGGTGGTGAGCGCCATCAGCCAATTAAGGGACAGGCGGCCCATCCGTGTCGTTGGGCCGTAAAGGAGAGGCTCCATGCTGAGCCGAAGCTGCATCCGAAGGCCCGTGGGAACCATCATGGGCGTGGTGTGCGCGCTGGTGCTCGGCTTTTTCGCGCTCACGCGGCTGCCGGTCGATTTTCTGCCCAGGATCGTCTATCCGCGGATATTCATCGGCATCGATTTCGAGGGGGCCGACCCCAAGGTGGTCGAAGAACAGGTCACCAAGGTGGTGGAGCGCGAACTCGCGACCACGCAGGGGGTGGTGCGCATCTTCTCGATCAGCCGCGAGGGCGCTGCGCGCCTGTGGATGTTCTTCGACTTCGACCGCGACATCGATCTCGCGCTCCAGGACGCCATCACCAAATTCAACGTCGCCCGAAGAAACCTGCCGCAAGAGATACAGGATCAGCTCCAGAACACGCGAATCTTCAAGTCAGACCCGGCGCAGGTGCCCATCATCGAGTACGCGCTCTCTTCCAAGACCCTCAAAGGACCGCAGCTTCAGACCTGGGCGCGGAAGGTGCTCATCCCCCAGCTCATGACCGTCCCCGGCATCGCCTCTGTAGAGGCGTTCGGCGGCCAGGACGAGGAGGTGCAGGTGCTCGTCGATCTGCCGAGGATGCAGGGTCTGGGGCTCGACCTGCCCGCCGTCTTACGAAGGATGCGCGCCGAGAACATGGACCTGGCCGCCGGACGGGTGAAGACCCCCCACCGGGAGTATTCGAGCCGGACGGCGGGCAAGCTCAAGAGCGCGGGCGAGCTTTCGCGCCTGATCTTTCCCACGAAGGACGGCCGCCGGGTCTATCTGCGCGATTTCGCAAAGGTTCAGGACGCCGGCAAGGAGAGGCGCATCTTCGTTTGGCTGAACGGTGATGAGAGCGTCAAGGTGGTGGCTTTGAAGCAGCCGGACGCGAACACGGTCTCCGTCGTGGACGGTCTGCGCGATAGACTCGCCTTCCTGACGCGCTACGGCATCGTGCCGCCCGACGTCACCCTCGTCCCGATTTCGGATCAGAGTTTCTTCATACGCGCCTCGATCAGGAACGTCCTCTCTTCCGCCCTGGTGGGCGGTACCCTGGCGATACTGGTGGTGCTCTGCTTCCTGGGGAGCCTCAGGCGTACGCTCATTATCGGCCTGGCGATTCCGGTCGCTTCCGTCTTCACGTTTTTCCTCATGTGGGTGCTCGGCTTTACCTTCAACATATTCAGCCTGGGCGGCGTGGCGCTCGGCGTGGGCATGCTCGTGGACAACGCCATCGTCATGCTCGAGAACATTTCGCGCCATCAGGCGGAAGGGGGCGATCCCGTGGAAGCGGCGGAGCGCGGCTCCGCCGAGGTGGAGAGCGCCATGGTGGCCTCCACGCTCACGAACGTGGCCGCCGTGATGCCGTTTCTGCTGGTATCGGGCTACGTGGCGCTCCTGTTCCGCGAGTTGATACTCACCATCACGCTGGCGTTCATATGCAGCCTCGTGGTCGGCCTCACGGTCGTGGCCATGCTGTCCGCCAGGCTCCTGCAGATACCCATGAGCAGCGGCTTCAGCCGCTTTCCGCTCTTCCGCCTTTTCATCTGGTTCGTCGGCCTCGCCAACCGGCTCTACCGGTTTCTCTTGAGGCCGGTCCTGACCCTCCGCTGGGTGGTCATCATCTTCGCCCTGGCCGTCTGCGCGAGCAGCTATACGCTCGTCGGTAAACTGGGCAACGAACTCCTGCCCCAGGTGGATGACGGGCGCATCTCGGTCGACATCCGCTTCTCACCGGGAGGAACGCTCGAATACACCAAAAAGGTGACGCGCGAGATTCACGACATGCTCGTGCGCGACCCCTCCGTCGATAAGGTGTTCGCTACGGCGGGTGGGCGTCTTTTCGGGCGGAACTTCTCCCCCTCCGCCTCGAGGGGGAGAATCGACGTGACGCTCAAAGACGGCGTGAGTGTGTTCGAATACCTCAGAAAACTGAGGCCCCGGCTCGCGCGGATGACGTATCCCGATGCGCGGATATACGCCTTCAAGAGCCGGGTGCGGGGACTGCGCACCTCCAATACCCGGCACAACAAGAGTTTTTCCCTGGGCGTTCGTGGCGAGGATCTGCCCACGCTCAACCGCATCGCGGAAGAAGTCGTCGAGAAGCTCCAGGGGATGGAGGGGCTTCACAATGTGCAGATGACCGAGGACAGGCCCCGGCCCGAGTTTCGCATTCGGGTGAACAGGGAGCGCGCGGCGGAGCTCGGCCTCTCCGTCGAGGACGTGGGCGACACCGTGGCCACGGCGGTGGATGGCTCCATCGCCACGTTCATCAACCGGGTGGATACGCGCGTGCCGGTGCGGGTCAAGTTCTCGGATACCGAGATCAAGAGCGAGCAGGATTTGGCGCACCTGCCCCTCTTTCCCCAGAACCAGAACGGACGCTCCACGCGCTTGCACCATGTGGCGCAAATTCGCTACGGGCAGGGTAGTTCGGTCATCCCTCGCACGGACCAGAACCGCCTCATCCAGATAACGGGCGACATACAAGGCCGTTCGCTGGGCGACGTGGGCGCGGACGTGCGTGCGCGCCTGAAAGAAGTCAACGTGCCGAGGGGCTATTTCATCCTGCCGGGCGAGGATGAGGAAAATCTCAAGAAATCGAACCGCGAACTCTTCATCCTGGCGCTTCTCGCCATTTTCATGGTCTACACGGTACTTGCCGTCCAATACGACTCACTCGTGAACCCCCTCGTTATCATATTCGCCGTACCGCCGGCGCTCACCGGCGCGCTTGGTGGCCTTTATCTCACCGGCACGCCCTT
The DNA here is from genome assembly GCA_009839615.1 of Nitrospinota bacterium. Classification (GTDB taxonomy): domain Bacteria; phylum UBA8248; class UBA8248; order UBA8248; family UBA8248; genus Bin107. The sequence goes on along the minus strand of VXPH01000029.1, from coordinate 8,433 downwards.
CGGCTCGACGGTGCTCATCGGCGTCATCCTCCTGGTGGGCATCGTGGTGAACAACTCCATCGTGATGATCGACTACGTCGAGCGCTTAAGAGAGCGCGGGATGGAGATAAGAGAAGCCATCATTGAGGGGGCATCGACGAGGCTGCGCCCGATTCTCATGACTACGCTCACCACCATTATTGCACTCACACCTCTGGCGAGCGGCTGGGGGAAGGGCTCGGAGATGCTCAAGCCCCTGGGGCTGGTCGTGCTGAGTGGACTCTCGCTCTCTACCCTGTTCACGCTCTTCCTCGTGCCGTGCATCTACCTCGCGGCCCAGAACTTCGTCCGGAGTCTGAGGCGCGCCGTGGGCTTGCGCGAGACGAAATACACCGCACCTGCCGCATAGACGCAGGCCACGCACCGGCGTGACCCTCCTCTCTGGATTTGTGCATCGAATCTCCGTAGTATCCTCTGCGTCTAAAAGGTGGTTCGTTTTCGATAGGAGAGAGCATGGCAAGAAAAGGGGTGGGCGATGAGGTGCGCGCGGACGGGAGGCTTCCCGATGAGAACCGGAAAATCCGCGTTGAGCCCGATTACGTGAAAACCTGTACAGGAAGCTGTCTTATCTCCGTGGGCGACACGAGGGTCTTGTGCGCCGCCTCGGTGGAGGAACGCGTACCGCCCCACAAGCGCGATTCGGGCGAGGGATGGGTGACGGCCGAATACGCCATGTTGCCGGGCAGTTCTCCCTGGCGGGTGGACAGAGGCCGCGCGCGCGCGGGCCGCAGCCAGGAGATTCAAAGGCTCATCGGGCGTTCGATGCGCTCGGTTGTCGACCTCTCCAAAATCGACGGGCTGACGATATACATCGATTGCGACGTCATTCAGGCCGACGGCGGAACGCGGTGCGCCGCCATTACGGGAGGCTACGTGGCGCTTGCGCGCGCAGTAAATATCCTGCTTGCAGAAGGGCGCATCGCCGAATCGCCTGTCCGCGAGGCGGTGGCCGCCGTGAGCGTCGGCGTGGTCGGGGGGGCGCCCATGTTGGATCTGGACTATTCGGAAGACTCGGTCGCCGAGGTGGACATGAACGTCGTGATGACAGACGGGGGCCGCTTCGTGGAGCTTCAGGGAACGGCAGAACAGACCCCGTTTCGAAAAAGCGATCTCAACCGCTTGATTGCCCTGGCCGAGAAGGGAATCCGGGAGCTTCTTGAGATTCAGGCGAAATACGTCGGCGCGAAATGAAGATCGTCCTTGCGAGCGGAAATCCCGGCAAGGCGCGAGAGGTGTGTGCCGCCCTCAAGGACATGGAAGTCGAGTTGCTGCTCCCCGCCGAAGCGGGTTTTGAATTCGATGTGGAGGAAACCGGCTCCACCTATGCCGAAAACGCGCTCATCAAGGCGCGGGCCGCATGTGAGGCGAGCGGCCTTCCTGCCCTCGCCGATGATTCGGGCGTGGAGGTATATGCGCTGCCCGGCGAGTTGGGTGTCCGCTCCGCGCGCTTCGGTGGTGAGGGGCTGGATGATTCAGGCCGCAACGCGCTTTTGCTCGACAGGATTCGCGAGGTGCCTGAGGCCGATCGCGGCGCGCGCTATGTGTGCGTGCTGGCCTATGTGAAGCCGGATGGCTGGTTCGGTTTTTTCGAGGGTGCGCTGCACGGACGGATACTGCGCGCGCCGCAAGGGGAGGGCGGTTTCGGCTACGATCCGCTCATGTATCTGCCAGAGCACGACTGCGCCGTCTCGGAGCTTCCGCTTGGGGTCAAAAACCGCATCAGCCACCGTGGCCTCGCACTCGCGGAGTTCCGCACGTGGCTGGCCCGCGAAACGGTGGATGGGGCATAATGCCGGAAATTTCATGAAGTTCGGTTGTTGCCGCCTTGCGGCTTTGGCCGATGATAAACAAGGCGCCCATGTTTTTATGGGACATGCGAAACAGGAGAGTTCTGATATGTCCAGAATAGAAATGATTCAGCCCGAGGAGGCGGACGCCGACGTGGCCCGCTTCTATGAGGCCACCACCGCCATGCTCGGCCGCGTGCCGCATTCGATGCGGGTGCTGGCCAAGACCCCCCACGTCGCCAAGGCCATGCTGCCCTTTGTGGCGACGCTCCAGCGCGAGGGCGGGGGCAGCGTGCTCAAGACCAAGATCAAGGAGATGGTGGTCATCAAGACGAGCCATCTCAACGGGTGCGCCTACTGATACGCGCACAATACGTCGCTTGGTCAAGCGGCCGGCATCAGCGAAGAGCAGGTGGAAGTCATCGGCACCGACGCCTACATGGAGTCGGATCTATTCACCCCGCGCGAGAAAGCAGCCATCCTGTGGGCGGAGCACGTGACGCTCAACACCGCGCGCTCGAGAGACGACGTGTTCGAGGAGGTGAAGAAACATTTCTCCGAAGCCGAGATCGTCGAACTCACGATGGTGAGCGGGCTGTTCAACCTCTTCAACCGCTACATGGATTCGCTCGGCATCCCGCTCGAGGAACAACGAGAGGTCGACAAAATCAAGAAATCCCTTCACTTGGACGGCGGGAAGGTCAAGACCTACTACAAGACGATGGTAGACCACTGGCCGGACGAATACCCCGAACCCGACGCCCTGGACCCCAACAGAAACGGCTAAAATATCTCACCGAACAAACTGCCCCGGGGCGCCGGCCCCGGGGTAGTTTTTGTTTGAAGACATCTGCATTTCGGGGCAGGGGTTTCGACCTCACTCCTTCTGATGCCCCGCTGGAAATTAACCGCTCGAATCGTCCATAATATGACCAGTTCGCTGCCGCAGGATGCGACTCTTCCATTACTGAGGTTTCCGCATGAAGCGCATCGCCTGTGTCATCGCAGTGCTCGCCTCTTGTGTTTCCGCCGCAGCGGAGACGAACGTGGAAAGCGTGTTCAACTGCCGGGTGAGCTACACCATCCTGAACGGCTACAAGGTGGAGCAGAAGGTGCGCATCACGATGCCGACCAAGGGGCGAGATCTCGCCGTCTGGTTGGTGGAGCGCAAAAAGGGCGAGTTCAAGAAGCTGGCCTACCCCATCGGCGGCGAAGGGGAACTCCTCATCACGCGGCCCTTCAGCAAGGAAAAATCCGTCACATATCCCTTCATCCTCACCTGGCAGCCCTTCGGCCGCTTCCGCCTTACCGGGTTTTTCCTGTCGAGAAGGCATTCCCACACCGTCGTCGTGCGCGACGTGAAGGAGAAGAGAATCATCGAGATCTTCCCTGCTTTTCCGGCCCACATCGCCACCAAGATCGCGCGCGGGGAGTGCGAGAAGTAGGGGATCGTAATGTTGCTTTGATGGCTTCCCTTGGACAGCCCTTATTGCACACTGTGATCCCTCGCCTCACAAAAAACACCTGAGCAGCCTGATGCTCCTTTCCGCCGCGACCCGGAAGGCGGGTTTCTGGTCGATCTGCACCGAAAGCACGCCCTCGTAATCGATCTCGCGAAGCGCGCGTATGAAATCGCCGAAGTGGATGTGGCCCGAACCCGGATAGCCGCGCGTGGAATCGGCCACGTGCACGTATTCTATCCACTCGCGCGCGGCGAAGATGGCCCCGGGGATGGAGGCGTCTTCGGAATTCATCCAGCAGCTGTCGATCATGAGGGCGAGACCTGCGTGGTTCTCCTCCTTCACGTATTCCATCCCCTGGCGCACGGTGTTGATGAAGTTCGTCTCGTAGCGGTTGTAGGGCTCGATGTAGATCTTCATGCCCCGCTCAGCGGCGTAGTCCGCGCCCGCGCGCATCGCGTCGCGCATCCAGCCGTTCGAGGTCTCCCACATCTCGCCCGGGATGCACGTGCCGCGGAACCGGCCGATGTTCACGCCCAGGGCGCCGAGTTTCTCGCCCGCATCGATCAGCGAGCGCAGCCGGGCGGCACCCGCCTCGCGGACCTCGGCGTCGGGGTGGCACATCATCACCCCGTCCTGAAGCTCGCTGGGAGCCGAGCCTATCATCGTCACCGAAAAGCCCGATCGAGCGATTTCCGCCTCCACTCCCTGGGCGTCGGGGTCTTCGGGGTCGCGCATGGCGACTTCGAGCGTGTCGTAGCCCAAATCCTTGAGCACGGCCAGGTTCTCGGCGAAATCCCCGCGCACGCCCGGCATCAGGGGCGAGCGCACCTCGGGCGTGGTGATGACGTAGCCCACGCTCATGCGGCTGGGCTCGGAGTATTCGGCGGCGTGAAGGGATATCGGCATTTCGTATGTCTCCAAGGTGAGGTTGTTTCATGAAATTTTCCCGGAGGTTACGACTGCGCGTGTATCTTGTCGAGAGGCGCAGGGGGATTTCCCGGGAGGAGATGCGTAGCCCCCAAAGGCCGGGGGCCTTGAATCTTATAACCGGACGAAAAACTGGAAAGCGTATCCCGCGAACAGCGAACCCAGTATGCCGCCCGCCAGGTAGATGGCAAGAATTTTTCGTTTCACCAGCGCCCACACGCCGGCCATGGCGGGAACGCACGTGACGGGACCCGCGATGAGAAAAGCCATGGCCGCACCCCCGCCCATGCCCGCGGCGAGAAGTCCCTTGGTGATGGGGATGGCGGCGACGCCCGAGGTGTAGAGCGGTATTCCCACGGCGCTCGCCAGCGGAATCGACCAGGGATTATCGCCTCCGAGTATCGCGCCTATCCACTTAGGATCGACGTAGTGGACGATCAACGCTTCCAGGAAAAACGCCACCGCCAGCCATTTGGCGAGATAAAGGCCCACGCCCTTGGCCTGGGCGGCGAAACCGCTCAAAGACGGTCTGGGCATTCTGGTTTCAGCTTGGTTTTGCTGCGCACTTGGCGCGACGATGCTCTTCAATTCGCCATCGAGCCTGCCGCCTCGCCCGATGAGGTAGGTGGCATAGCCTGTGGCTGCACCCAGGACGATGGCGCTGACTAAGCGCGCTATTGCGTAGTCCGTGCCCAGGACGCCTGCGGTCAGCACGAATTTTTCAGGACTCATCAGGGGCGAACTGATCCAGAAGGCCATCACGGGCCCGAGCGGCACGCCGCTTGCGAACATGGTGGCGATGAGGGGGATGACGCCGCAGGAGCAGAACGGAACCACCGCGCCAACTGCAGACGCGCCGACGATGGCCATGCCCTGTCGTTTGTCGAACACCGCTTTTATCTTGTCCGCGTATCCGGCGACGGTGACCCACGCCGATACCCCCACGCTCAACAGGAAAAAGGGCGCGATGCCCCAGAAGCTGTTCAGCATGAAGAGTAGATTTCGTTTAATCTCGGAGGCGATGAGGCCGGCCGAAACCTCACGTCCCGCTCCCGCCCAGAGGATGAGCGCCAACATCACACTCAAGGAAATAGAGCCCCACAGGTAGGAGGAAGTCCACCTGAATTTTGGCGCAGGCTCGCAACAAGAAGCCTCCTCGGCCGGGGATGCGGGGCCGTCGGTCGCAGGGGCCGCTTTGATTTCAGTGATCATGACGAGAACTCCTTGGCGGCGCGCGCGAGTTTTTCCATCGCGCGGACGATCTCTTCCTGTTCCTCGGGGGAGAAAGTGTCCAGAAGCGCGCCGTCCTCGATCGCGCAGTCTTGCGAGATGGTGGCATGAAGCGTCGCGCCCTCCTCGCTCAGAACCAGACAGCATATGCGGCGGTCTCCTTCCTTCATGCAGCGCTCGAGCAGTCCGCGCTCGACGAGCGGGTCCGCGCAGCGCGTCACGCCGCTCGGGGTGAGGCGCATCCCTCTGGCGATGACCCCCATGGGGAGGGGCCCCGCTTCCGCGTCCGCGAGCATGTGGAGAAGTGTCCACTGGTTGTAGGTGATGTCGTGGCAGCACACGGCTTCTCTCTCGGCGGGTTTTTTCTGATGAAAGAGATTATCGAGCGCCGCGTGCAGGCGCGCGCCGAGGTCGTGGGTTTTCAGCGCTGCGCCTTCGCAACAGGTTTGCGGTGTGGTGTTCATTTCGTTCTCGACTCCTTTATTTTTTTGTTCCCGAATCTTCCTGGCTGACTTCTTGCGCCGGGTGATGCTTTTTTAATGTTTATCAAATATGCTGAGTCTCAATATTTGATTTGATCAAATATATTCCCGTTCAACTTTCCTGTCAAGTGATTTTCAATTTTTTTGAAAACAGGGGAGTTTCGGGAGCGGAACCGGCTTGTTCCATCTCATCACCACCCCTATACTCTGGGCGATTATTTCAGCGCCTCACCGGGCCGCTGTTCAGTTTTCGTCTTGGAGGCCTTGAAGAGGGAGATGATGAAACCCGTCGCTTTCGATGAAATCACCGAGAGTAGCGCTACCGGGAAGGTATCGGCGATTTATGAAGATATGCGCCAGGTACTCCGCAGCACGCAGGTGAATCTCATCTACCGTACCCTCGCAGTGCATGAGAACTATTTCTGCGCGGCCTGGGAGGCGCTCAGGCCCAACGCTTCCATCGCCTATTTCGAGCGGTGTGCGGACAACCTGAGGATGCGCATGGCCCCGCCCATGCCGCCCGACGTGCCCGACATAGGCGAAGAACTCGAAGACGATTGCGGGTATTCGCCGCAAGACATAGACGCTGTGGACGGGGTACTCGACATTTACAACGATGCGAATCCCAAGAACCTCATCCTCGTAGCGGCGCTCAAGGGAGCGCTCAACGGCATGAAGATAGGCGGCATCCGTCCCGGTTCGGAGGCGGACACCGATGCGCTGCCCACCGGGCCGCCGGCCTCCATGCGCGCCGAAAGCCTCGTGGACCCGGCGGGCGTCGATGATTCCCTGGGCGCTTTGTATGAAGAGGTTCGCGAGGCGACCGGAGGGCTGGGCAGCGTCTGGCGCGCGCTCGGGCATCATCCCGCCTTTTTGGAGCGCGTCTGGCCGTTTCTCAAAGAAGAGATGGCGAAGGCGGGATACCACATCACCGTCACCCAGGCGCAGGGCGCTGCTGCGGCCGCGGCCCAGGAGTTTCCCTTCGCCGTCGACCTCAGCAGGGAGCGCGTGGCGGCGCTGGGGCTTTCCGAGAGTGAAATCGACATGATCGATCAAAAACTCGATCGCTTCATCCACCTCATCCCCAGAACCAACACCCTGGTTCTACTCATGAAGGCGGCTCTGGTGGGCGAGGGCCGTGTGCGCCGGAAACCCTTCGAGGGGGAGTAGGATTTCATTTCTTGTGCTTCCTGCCGGGGCGCACATCTGGAAAATTACAAATCTTCAACGCCGCTGGACATTTCCGGCGGTTTTCTTATACTGAAAAGTTCAATGCGAACATTTGGGGAGAAGGGGGGCGCTCGCGGGGCGGGGCCGAAAGGCCCCTGCGTGTATTTCCAGGCTCGCAATGTTCATGGAATCATCCCCTGGTTATTTCCTCTTACACGCCCGAGCGCTGAGCGCGCTCTTTCTTATTTCGTACTTCTCACGCAAACGGGGCTCCCGCAACAGGGCGTTGTTGAGGGCCCTGATTTGTGATATTTTCTCTTGCCTTTCGGGCGGAAAGCGGCGCCTGCGAATGGGTCGCTACGGAAAAGTCGCCGAGGCGGGCGCCCGTAGCTCAGCCGGATAGAGCAACGGACTTCTAATCCGTAGGTCGCAGGTTCGAATCCTGCCGGGCGTACCATTTGGGAATCTCGTCTATCCGCTCTCCGATGCGAGGCCACCGCAGGAGAGGGGGATGAAGGCACGGTGGGTGTAGCTCAGTGGTTAGAGCGCCGGGTTGTGGCCCCGGAGGTCGGGGGTTCAAATCCCCTCACTCACCCCACAGCGTTTATATGTTCTTGAGCGGAACCTGGCTTCCGAACAAGACCGACGGATATCACGCGCCCGTAGCTCAATTGGATAGAGCGTCGGACTTCGGATCCGAAGGTTGTAGGTTCGAGTCCTACCGGGCGTGCCATGGAAAAACAAGAAATATCATCATACAGGCGTCGGGAGGCTCAGACCTTCATTTCCCCTGTTTTAGGATCTGTTCCTGCGTTCAGGCGAACTCGCGCCGGGATACACATCCTCGAGACGTTGGAAGTACCTCACACGACCAACCATATTGAATCACCTACCCAAATCGCGACGCGGGTGAAATTGCTCGCCTTCATGAATTTTTTCGACCATTCATCCCGGTTCGTGTATAATTCGGTTTCTTCTACGATGAGGATCTAATTCGCTCGATTACATTTTCCAATGATAACCCATGGGAGATAAGGTGATGAAAAAATTGCTGATTGCGATGACGTTGGTTTTGTTCACAGGTGCGACGGCCAGTGCCGAAACCATCAAACTGGGCGTCCTGTTCGGTTATACGGGTCCCATCGAGTCCCTGACGCCGGGCATGGCCAAGGGCGCTGAATTGGCGATGAAGGAAGTCAGCGACAGCGGCGCCCTGCTGGGCGGCGCCAAAGTGGTTTCGGTGCGTGGCGATAGCACCTGCACCGACTCCGCGCCGCCCCCGGCGGGGGGGGGGGGGCGGGGGGGGGGGGGGATGTGTTAGGCCGGCGGACGCGG
>VXPH01000048.1 GCA_009839615.1 Nitrospinota bacterium | reverse complement strand
CCCCCTCTGCCCGGCGGGGGCGCATCGCCTTTTTATACCCCCCTGACAAGGGGGGTAGGGGGGTTATTACCCCAGTGAGGGGTTTCTCAACAACTCCCTACGCCATCGCTTGCTCCACGAAGCGCATGTCCACGGCCTCGTCATAGGAGACACCCGTCTCGATCAGCCCGCCGCTCAGGCAGGCGGACCGGAGCCACTCAAAGCTCTCCTGCGCGAGGCGGGGGTTCCGGTTCCAGAGGCCGAGGCTCTTGTAGCGCGCGACCGCCTGGGTCAGAAGATCGAAATCCATATCCTCGAACCAGGGCTTCACGAGCCTTGCAATCGCTTCTGCGTCGTTGTCAGCAAGCCAGCGTTCGGTTTTCGCCATGGCGCGCGTCATGCCGAAGGCGGCTTCAGGACTCTCCCGCAGAAACGAGGCGGAAGCGTAGAACGCCGTATAGGTGGTGAGGCCGCGTTCCGCCGCCTGATACCATACGTGGCCCGCGCCCTCTCGAATCAATTCCTCGGCAAATGGCTGGAACACCTGGACCACGTCCACCTCGCCCGCGCGCAGGGCGTCCGCGTTCTCGCCCATCGTCCGGTCGGAAACCCTGTTCAGGTCTCGCGGGTCCAGCCCCGCCAGGCGCAGGTCGTGCTGCAGGCACATCCAGGGGGTGGGCACCTCGCTCACCGTGGCGACTTTGGAACCCACCAGATCGCTCATCCGGAACGCCGGTTTCGGGTCGCGCCCGATCAGGAAAAACGGGTCGCGGCAGACGACCTCGCAGAACACCTTGAGGCCGCAGTCCGGGTTCTTGTCATAAGCCACCATGACGCGCATGGGGCCGCCCCAGCTCACCTGCGCCTCGCCGGACATCAGAAGGCTCGCGTTCCGGGCGGGGTCGGGCGAAGTTTCCATGTGGACGTCGGCGCCCTCCTCCTCGTAGGCCCCCAGAGTGGAAGCAGCGTAGAACGGCGTGTAGAAAACGGCCCGGAAATTTTCCAGCAACGTAATGGTCACATGAACCTCCTCAAAGAATCGGCGCGAGGGTCTTCGACATCAGTTCGCGCTCGTCGATTTCGAACACCCCTGCCAGCCAGTCGGCGAGAATCTCCTGGCCGATGGTGGGGTTGTCGTGCTGGCAGTGGTCGGCACCGGTCTCCTCCTGATCGACGAGCCGGAGCGTCACGTCCACGCCTGCGTCTTTCGCGGCCTCATAGACCCTGCGCGCCTGGGCCACGCCGAGCACGTCGTAGCCCCCGTGGACGATGAGGTAGGGACACTTCATGCGCCCGATATGGCCTTCCAGCGTAAAGGGCGCCAGCTTCTCCACGGCTTCCGACATGCTGTTCGCGCCGAAGACCCACTTGATGGAATCGGCGAGGCGGTGATCCTCGCCCGCATCGCGCCATGTATCGTGCAAGCTCCACCCGGCGGTATGGGAGAGCGCGGCGGCGAGCCTGTGCTCGTAACACGCCGCGCGCGCGGCGAAATGGCCCCCGATTCCCCCGCCGCAGACGGCGATTCGTGAGGCGTCCATGTCCCCCCTCGTCTCCAGATAGTCGATGCAGCGGCCCACGGGAACCTCGTAGTCGTGGCGGCCGGTGATACCTCCCCGCCTCAGCGTGCCGCCCTGGCCGGGGCCGTCGATCATCAGAACCGATATGCCGCGCTGCAGGAACCCCCGCCCCGCCATGAACCACATCTCATCCTTGTAGGCGTCCAGGCCGCCGAAGCTGATGACGGCGGGCTGCCTATCCACGCGGAAAGGCGCCGGCACGAAATAGGCGTCCAGATACGCGCCGTTCTCATACGGAACCTGCACTACCTCGCCGGGCGGCGTGAGGTGGGCAAGAAACGCCTTGGAGCAGGCCTCCACCTTCTCGAAGGTCTCGAGCCTGCGTGGATCATCCGACGCGAGCCAGAACTCAGCGCTGCGGTAGTAATCCGCCGCGCGCAGCCAGCAGTTTCGCGCCGTCTGGATTCGCCCCGCCGCGACCGCCTCATCGCCGCGCGCGCGGTTGCTGTCGCCCACGCGGGTCCATTCGACGTGCCAGCTCTCGTTGTCGCCGGGCGTCATGCGGCTCGCGGCCAGGAAACACTCGCTCACCGAGCCGCCGCCCTCCTGGGTCTCGCCCAGGGCGCGCCTGAACTGATAGGACATCCACGGATGCTCGGGCCAGTGATGCCAGCCGTAGGGTTCGTAATGCGGCCCCCGGGATTCGTCGATCCGGTCGATCGCTTTTTCTTCCATGAGAAAACCCTCCCTGCGGTATGCCTGGAATGGTGGAGCGTCCGCCCGACCGGCGGATGAAAGAGACTGCCCCCGCGCGAGCGGAAGTGAAATCAGATGGTGAGCAATGTTCCAAACACCCTTACACGAATCAAGCGGCCCCTGAAGCTGCCCAATCCCCTACGCGGAAGCGGCGTCTCCGGCCACGGGGGCGGGCGTGGGCTCTCCCTCCTCGGCGAGGCGTCTTCTCTGCAGAATAAATACAGCGCCCAGCATGATCGCGCCCGCCAGGTGGTTCAGGTAGCCCGGCCAGAACAAGAGCCCCGCCGCCAGGAACAAATACCCGCGCATCGGGGTCGAGAAGCGGAAATACATGAACCCGACCATGGCGGCGGCCAGGGCCTGGAAGCCGAGAAGCCCCGCGGCGAAAGTCTCCAGCGAGAGCCAGGGCTGGCGGATGAGCAGAATCGGCGTGAAGGCGAACATCAGGGGCAGGATGTACATGCCCTTCGCCGTGCGGAAGGACGCCCAGGCGGCCTTCGCCGGGTTGGCGTCCGCGATGCCCGCCGCCGTATAGGCGGGCACGCATACAGGGGGCGTGAAGCAACTGTCCAGGCTGTACCAGAACACGATGAGGTGCGCGGCGAGGAGCGAGAGCTTGAACGGCTCTCCGAGTTCCAGGAGCGCGGGCACGGCCATGACGGACAGGACGATGTAGGCCGCGCTCGTCGGCAGGCCCATGCCGAGCACGAAAGAAGCGATGCCCACCAGGAGAATGCCCAGGAACAAGCTGTCGTTCGCCAGGTTCGTGACCAGGGAGGAGAACTTGAGGCCCAGACCCGTCTGGAACAGCGCCCCCATGATGATGCCCACCGCGCCCACCGCCGCGCATATGGAAAGCGATTGGATAGCGCCCTTCTCGAGCGCCAAGACGATGTTCCAAAGGCCGCGGCCCACCTCGCCCGCCACCTCCTGCAAGCTCGTACCTTCCCTCCTGGCCTTTTCCATCAAGACGAGAGCGCCCTTGAGCCCCGCCAGAATCACGACGGAGAGAATGCCCGCGAGTCCCGCGTAGGGCACGGGTCTTCCCGTCATGAGAATCCCCAGGATAACGATGGGCGGCAACAGGTAGAACCACCCTTCTTTCATGATGGGTCCCAGAGGGGGTATTAAATCCCTGGGCAGGCCCACAAGACCTTCTTTTCTCGCTTCTAAATGCACGGTCGCGTAGACGGAGAAGAAATACAAAACGGCGGGCAGAATCGATACCTTCACGATCTCCCAATACGATATGCCGGTGAACTCCACGATCAGGAACGCGGACGCCCCCATGATGGGCGGCATGATTTGGCCCCCTGTTGAAGCGGCCGTCTCGATGGCCGCCGCCATTTCGGGCTTAAAGCCGGTGCGCTTCATCATCGGGATGGTGAACGAACCCGTGGTGACCACGTTCGCGTTCGCGCTGCCCATGATGGTGCCCGTCATCGCGCTGGCGAAAACGGCCGCCTTCGCCGGTCCGCCGCGCAGCCTGCCCGCGGCCGCCATGGAGAGCTTCACGTAGAAATCGGCCGCGCCCATGCGGTCGAGAAACGCGCCGAAGAGAATGAACAGGAAGATATAGACCGAAAAGACGCTCAAGGGCGCCGTCCAGATGCCATCGTAGGTCATGTACTGATGATCCACGATGTGCATGTAAGTCGCCCCCTTGTGCGCAAGAAACCCGGGGAACCAGGGGCCGAAATACGAATAGACGATGAAGAAGAGTGATATCAGAGGAAGCGCGAGGTTGATGGTCCTTCGCGCCGCCTCGAAGGCGAGCACAAGAACCACCGTACCCAGCACCAGATCCATGGTTTCGAGCGGTTCTACGAAATGCAGACGATCCAGGTAATAGTCGATACGCAGTATCGGGTAGGAGATGGAAGCGACCGCGAGGAGGCAGACGGCGGCCGACACGACGGCGCGCCACCCGCCTCCCGCGGGTTTTCGGTAGATGATGAATATCAGGGTCATCCCGAAGAGGTAGGAGAGCGCCCTCTGGGAAAGCGGTTCATAACCTCCCGTATAGGCCACCTGGATGTGAAACCAGGACATGCCGACCGCTATCGCCAGGACGAGCCAGTCCAGAGGGGTTCTTTCCTTTATATCGCTCACGCTCGCGCCTCTTTCCCGGGATGGTTACATCGATCCCCCGATCTCCTTGTAGAAGCGCTTGGCGCCTTCATGCAGCGGTACGCCGAGATGCATACCCGCCTTTTTGGGGTCCCATCGCTTGTAAATCTTGTGGACGCCCGAGAGGAACTTTTTCTCGTCTTTCGCGATTTTGAGAATCGAGTAGACGACGTCGGCGCTCATCTTGGTCGTGGTGAGCATTACGCCGAAGAGCCCCATCGAGTCTTTGGGCTTGGGGTTGCCCCTGTACATGCCGCCCGGAATCTGGCAGGGCGTGAAACCGTTACCCGCCAGCATCTTCTTCACGTCATCGGACATGTCGAGGAACACGAGGTCACGGCCCAGGGCCGCCTGAATGCCCGCGCCGTTGGGGTCGCCCGAATTGTGGAAATAGTAATCGATCTGACGCGCTTTTATCGCGCGCGACATGCCGTTCACGCCCGCAAAGTTGAGCTTGTAGCCGCGATCCCTGAGTTGCTTGTAGCTTGTCTTGTAGTGTTTGACGATCAGGCTCCCCACGTACTCCGTGCTGGTTCCCTTCTTGGCCACACCCACCTTCTGCGGCGTTTTCGACTTGATGATGTCGCCCCAGGTCTTGATGCCCCCGTCATAAAGTTCCTTGGCGGCGTACTGGTGGTAGCAGGAAGGCCAGAAGCTGGCGATGCCGCGAAGGTTCTTGTACGATTTCTTGAAGGGAGTCCTGCCGGCCATCGCGGCGCCTGCGAAGTTCGAGAAGGTATAACCGAAATCCGCGCCTCCCCCTCCCACGCGCGCCGGGTTCGCGCGCCCGCCGCCGGGAACCACGCTGAGGATGACCTTTTTCTGCTTCCGGTTGACGATCTCCGTGAGACCGGCGCCCAGCCTGCCCATCGTGCCGCCCAGGCTGCCGACCGCGACGTCGTGCTTGGCGGGCGCGGCGTAGGCGTCTCCCACCGCCAAGAACGGCAGGGTCAGGGCCAGGATACCGAACAACATGACGATTCTCTTCATTTTTACTCTCCTTGATGAAGTGAGGTAATACTCCGGCAACATGAATCGAAAACTCTCGCTCATCAAGACGCATTCGAGTGATAACGAACCGCCTCGCCGCGTTCTCAACGAGCGCTCTTTTCTGTATGCTTGGGCGTGAATCTTACAGACGGGAGCGTTTCGCTGTCAATGAAACTTGGGCATCGAGCGAGCGTTTTCGTCTGGCTATCTGGAACGACCCGTTAAACCGTTTTATTCGATAAGGAGCCGCAACATGCCGTTTTACCGTTGGGACGAGATGAAGCGAAAAAACCTGGCGAGGCCGTCCGATTCCGAGGGCAGCATCATCATCGGCGAGCACGTCACCCTCAACCGCTCGGTGAGCCAGCCCGGCAAGCTGGCCCGCCCGCACACGCACGACTGCGAACAGCTCATCAACGTCGTCGAGGGAACGGCCTGGTTCCGGGTGGGCGATGAGGAAAAAACCGTCACGGCAGGCGACATCATCCACATCCCTGAAGGAACCGAGCACGAGTTCAAGAACGATGGCGACGGCGAATTCATCTACCTCTCGTTCAAGAACAAATCGGAGGGCTGGCCCCCGCCGACCGCGACGATGGACTAGCTCTTTGCTTTCAGGCCCGCTTCGAGTTCTTCGGCGTCGATGGGCAGCTTCACGACTTCCTTTCGCTTGGCGGATAAATCGCACGCCATGCAGAGCATGAGGTTCCGGTGCCCCTCCGCACCCGTGGCGTGGGGCATGTCGACGCCCGTATAGAGGTGCGAGAGCCAGGCGATGGACTCATCGCGCATGGGGCCCCAAAACTGGCCCTTTGACATGTCCCCCGCCGGGTAGCTCTCGAGCAGGTGCACGTGACGCTCCTCCCCCCGGTGAGAGGCGAGCGGATTCTCGGACGCCATGATGAAATCGGCGTGGGTGTCGTCGATGGTGAGCGCGCCCTCGGTGCCCACCACGCTGATGGTGACGCCATACGTCGAGGCGGGCCAGATGGTGGGCATCCCCCAGTTGCACTCCATGCTCCAGATGGTCCCGTCGTCGAAGGTGAATATGCTGAAGGTGGCGTCCTGCGTGCCGATGCCCGTCATCACGCGCGAAATGGAGCGCGAGACGACCTCCACGGGCTGTTTTTCCGGCCCCATCACGAACAGCATGACGTCCAGCGCATGGGTGCCAGATATCACCATGGGCGTCAGGGTCGAGCGATCCTCGTTTTTCGACAACCGCGTGATGCCGACCTGGCGATTGAGCAACGCGCGCGTCGTAGCCGAGGTGACTTCGCCCAATACCCCCGATTGCACATGCTCGCGCGCCGTGAGCCAGCGCCTTCTGAATCGCTGGGTGTAGCCCACCAGTAGCTCCACGTCCGCCGCTTCGGCCGATTCCACAATTCTGGCCGATTCCGCCACGCTCGTCGCCAGCGGCTTTTCCACCAGGATCCTGTGGCCCTGCGCTATCGCCTCCCAGAGTGGCTTCGCGTGCCACTCCTCGTCCGTGGCGATGATGACGGCGTTCACCTCGGGGCGCTTGATGAGCTCTGCGAAATCGGTCGTGAAAAAATCGGCGTCGAATTCCCCGGCCATCGCCCTGCCCTTCTTCTCGTCGATGTCGCACAACCCGAGCCACTCCGTGCCTGGGTACTCTCTGGCGCAGCGCGCGCGGATGCGGCCCACACGCCCGCAGCCGACCACAGCCAGGCCAATCGGGTTTTTCTCGCCTCCCGAAACCGCCATCATCCTCTCCCGTAAAGTAAACAAGACCCATAAAAAAGCGCCGGAGCCTTACCCGGCATCGTTTGAAGCAGACGCATACGCAAAGTGCGAAGAACCGCTTATTCGAAATCCTCAGGCGTTACCGGCAGCGATACCGCCCGCCCGGTCTTGGCCGAATGGTCCATCGCCAGGCACAGCATCAGGTTCTCGTGCGCTTCGCGCGCGGTGGTGTGCGGCGTGGGGACGCCCAGATATATCCTGTCGAACCACGAACGCGTCTCCTCGCGCATGGGGCCCCAGAGCTGGTCGAACACAAGATCCCCCGGCGGATAGCTGGTGAGAAAACTCACGTTGCGCTCCTGCTTCAGGCGCGCGGATTCGTGCGGCTCCGCCGTGGCGAAGACGATGTCGCGGTGCGTGTCGTCTATCGTGAGCACGCCGCCCGTGCCCACGACCCCCAGTTCGAGCGAATAGACCTCCGCCGGCCAGACGCGCGGCAGCGCCCAGCTCACGTTCATGCTCCAAATCGTCCCGTCCTCGTAGGTGACGATGGCGAAGGTGGAATCCTTCGTGAGGTAGGGCGCCATCGCCTTGTCCACAGAGCGGGCGTATACCTCGACGGGCCGCCTCCCCTCCAGAAGCCAGGAACACAGATCCACACTGTGGGTGCCGGAGATGACCATGGGGGTGAATTTCGTCGGGAATTCCGTTTTGGTGGAATTCGCCACCGGGTTCATGCGGTTCAGGAAGGCGCGGCCCGTCACGGAGGAGACGTCGCCCAACTCGCCCGAGCGAATCTTCTCCTTCGCCACCAGAAAGCGGCGTCGGAACCGCTGTGTATAGCCCAGGACGGCGTCTGCGCTCGCCTCGTCGATGGCGCTCGCCAGCTTCGCAGATACGTCTGCATCCACCGCCAGGGGCTTTTCGATCAGCATCCGGTGGCCGCGCTCCACGCCGATGAGGATGGGTTCGAGCCGCTCGTTCGCGTAGGTGGCCAGAACGGTGGCGTTCACCTCATTGCGCTTCAGGAGTTCGCGGTAGTCGGTCGTGAAAAAATCGGCGGATACGTCTTCCGCGAGCTTTCGACCCGCCTTCTCGTCGATGTCGCACAGCCCCATCCACTCGACAGCCGCGTTCTGCCGCGCGAACTCCGCGCGGATGCGCCCGATCTTCCCGCATCCCACCACCGCGAGGCCGATGGTCTTTCTCGTCTCGTTCGACATGTTCATGAGCTTCACCTTAATTCAGAGTGTCAGTTCAAAACCGGCGCATCTTCCCACCCGACCATTTGCGGCGCAAGCCGGGGCTCGACTCAAGCAGGAACGCGGTAGATGCGACTTTGAAGATCTCCCGATAAGACGGCGATTACTTCAGGGACGAGGGGCTCGAGCCTTTGATAAAACCCTCCCACAAACGGGTAATGGATTTCTCAGACGACAAACACTTATGAAGTGACTCCCCCGTTGAGGTTCACTGGCAACTGATTAAAGAGCAAGAACCACTCCCCCCTTGAGGGGGAGTCAGTGAGCTTAGGGCGTAAGCCCGCAAGCGAACTGGTGGGGGGAGTATTTTCCTTTGGCATGTCCCCCCACCGAATCGGCCTTCGCCAAGGCTCGGCCTCTTCGACTCCCCCTCAAGGGGGGAGTGAATCTTCACTACTGCATTGGGAAAACATCCAGGAGGGGAGTGATGTTTTCTCCCTCGTCGTTTGGCTACTTACGTCGAATCACAAAATCAAGATTTTTCAACAGCCCCGGTTCATAACTCCTGCAACCGGTTCCGGCGAGCGCTCATGATAATGATGAAGATGCCGGATTAGCGTTTGAGCGCGTTCGAGCGCCTGCTCTCGCGACACCGTCGGGAAATCTTCCAGAAAATCGTCGAGCCTGTCGCCCGCTTCGAGATGTTCCATCAGGGTGCGCACGGGAACCCTGGTCCCTGCGAAAACGGGCGTCCCGCCGAGGATTTCCGGGTTTCTCTCGATAAGCGTATCGGACATCTTTCACTCCTTGAGCGCGGCGCGCCAGTGAGAATCAAAAGGCGCTCACGGATTCTATTGTTTACCGAACCTCCTCCCGGCACAACCGGCGCCAAAGAACGGCATCGCGGCGCAAGCCGGAGCCTGAAGCCCGCTGCGGTTCCAAAAATCCGCGTTTCATCGGAGAATGGGCCATTCTCCCGAAACCCGAGTCCCGAAAAGGAGCGATACCGTGTCCCGCGTACCCATGCTCGAATCAGGCGCCGACGACCCCGTCGTGAACCACCTCTTCGACCACGCGAGCGTCCTGCTGAACCGAATCCCCAACGCCTGGCGCGTGATGGCGAATCAGCCGTTCATCACGAAGTTCATGCTGCCGCTCACCTCATCGCTCCTGAGGCAAGGCCTTGGTTCGGCCCTCGACACGAAGACGAAGGAACTCGCGATCATCAACACCAGCCGGCTCAACAACTGCGCCTACTGACTGGCGCACAACACGCCGGTTGGTCAATCGGTGGGCATCACGGAGGCTGATATCACCGCCATCAACGAGGGCGACTACGACCCCTTCGACGAAAAAGAGCGCGCCGTCCTGCTCTGGGCGGAGCACGTGACGCTCAACACGGCCAGGGAGCGGGACGACGTATTCCAGGAAGTCAAAAAACATTTCACGGACACGGAAATCGTGGAACTCACCATGGTCATCACCTACTTCAACATGAGAAACAAGTTCAACGACGCGCTCGGGATTCCCATCGAGGCGCAAGAGGAGATCGACAGGAACAAGATACGCCGCAAGAATCCCGACGACCTCAAGGCCTATCTCGAAGCCCTGCTCGCCGACTGGCCGGATGAATTCCCCGAGGCGGGAAGCGGCGCATGACGAAAACGCTCATAAAAAACGCAAGCGTCCTCTCGATGGACCCCGAGGTCGGGGAGATAGAGGGCGGCGACGTCTTAATCGAGGATGGACGCATCTCCGCAGTGGGTGAGAACCTCCCGGAGACGGATGCGGAAACCATCGACGCCGGCGGCATGATCCTCCTGCCCGGCCTCATCAACGCCCACATGCACACCTGGCAGACCGCGCTTCGCGGCATGGGCGGCGACTGGGGCGGGCGCAGCTATTTCGAGATCGCGCACGAGACCCTCGCCCCGCGCTACCGGCCCGAGGACGTCTACATCGCGACCCTCGTGGGGGCGTGGGCGCAGATCGAAGCGGGCACGACGACGCTGTTCGACTGGTGCCACAACAACCCCACGCCCGATCACACCGACGCAGGAATCGACGCTTTGGAGGAATCCGGCATCCGCGCCCTTTTCGGACACGGAACGCCCAAGCCGAAGCCCAAGGCGGGCGAGCCGCACTACTCACAAATCCCGCATCCCGTAAGCGAGATCAAGCGGCTGCGGACGGGCCGCCTCTCGGACGATAACGGCCGCGTCACGCTGGCGATGGCCATTCTGGGGGCCGATTACTCCCCCCTCGAAGTGGCGCTCCACGACATGCGCCTGGCGCGCGAATACGGGCTATTGTCGAGCACGCACATCTGGGGCGACGCGAGCAGAAAGGTGAAGGGCGGCTACCAGGCGCTGGCCGAAGAGGGCGTTCTGGGTCCCGATCACAACCTGGTGCACTGCAACTACGTGGACGATGAGGAACTGAAAGTCATCATCGACTCGGGCGCCTCCATCACGGCCACGCCATCGGCCGAGATGCAGACGAACCGGGGCGAGGCCGTCTGCGGACGCGTGAGCGCGCTGGGGGGCAGGCCGTCCATCGGGGTGGACCTCGAGACCTACGTCAGCGGGAACATGCTCCACGCTATGCGGCACGCTTTGCAAGTACAGCGGATTTTCGACAACCGCCGCCTGGATAAGGGCACCTACCGCGCGCCCGCTCTCTCCTTCTCGGCGCGCGACGCGCTCGCGTGGGCCACCATCAACAACGCGCATGCGATGGGGATGGCGGAGAGGGTCGGCTCGGTCACGCCCGGCAAGCAGGCCGACCTCATCCTCATCCGAAAGGACAACCTGAACACCGCGCCCGCGGGAGACCCGGCCCGCGCCGTCGTCTTCTATGCCGAGCGCTCGAACGTGGACACCGTCTTCATCGCAGGCGAGAAGGTGAAGGCGGGCGGGGAACTGCTCGTGGACTCAGACAAAATCACCAGGGCAAAGGAAGAACTCGCCGAATCCGCGCGGTGGATTACGGGAGCGGCTTGAGGCGGGGATACGGGGCTTCATAAGGCCGCTTTGGCGTCACCCCCCGTTATTCCGCGCGCCGGGTCTGCGTCCGTCGCCGCTGCGCCGGCGTGTGATGTGGATGACCAGAACGACGAGGGCGTCGTCGCGCACCTCGTAAATCACGCGGAATTCACCCACGAGGAGACGCCTGAGCCCACGCTCCTCTCCTTTGAGCGCGTTGCCCAGCAAGGGGTGCTCCGCCAGCCGGTCGATGGCCTCGGCAATTCGCGTACGATCCGCAATATCGAGGCGTTCCAACTCCCTGGCGGCGCTCCGTTTAATCTGTATCGAGAAATTCACGCCTTACCTGATCCCAGTCGAGCACCGGATCGTTCGGGTCGCGCAGCCGCTCCACGGCTACCGAAAGATCGTCGAATTCTTCGAGATAACGCTCGATCGCCTGACGGATGATTTCCGCCCGACTCCGCTTGAGTCTGTTCGCTGCCTCGTCCAGCGCGTCGACCACCGCATCCGGCAAACGTGCGGTAATTTGAGTCATGTTGCCTCCAGTGCATAGTAATGTCAAATACATTATATGTCGGCGGCTTTCGAGTCAATAAAAAAATGCGATCACTCCATCATCCTATCATCCCACCCCATCAATACCCATCATCCCCGTAATCACCCGGCGTGGGGGTGGCGCCCGTTTTCGCGGTTTCAATGACGTGGTCGCGTCCGCCGAGGCGCTCGATGAGCGCCGCCTGATCGCGCTTTGCGCGCGCATCCGCCTCTTCGGGGTCGAGAATATCGTGCAAATCGCTTTCGAGTTCAAGGATGATAGCCTCACTCTCCGGCTTTCCGGCGAGGTCGTCCTGCTCCTCGGGGTCCGTCGCCAGATCGTAGAGTTCAGGCGGATGATCCACGTAGTGGATGTATTTCTTCCGCCCCTTCCGGATGAGGTAGGCCGCCGTCTCGGCTCCCGAGGCGTGGTATTCGCTGAAAACGACCCGTTCGGGGTCGTAGGGCGCGCGCGCAATCTCAAAGAGCGAACAGCCTGCGCGGCTCTCGTCCTCATCATCGGGCGCAACGCCTACGGATTCTAAAATCGTGGGATAAAAATCGAGCAGCGATACGGGCGTCTCGACCACCGCGCCGGCTTCTATATCCGGCCCGGCCATCATGAGCGGCACGGCGGCCGATTCCTGGTACATCGTGCCCTTCCCCCAGGTTCCCCGCGCGCCCAGGTTCTCGCCGTGGTCGCTCGCGAAGATGACGCGGGTGGAACCTTCAAGACCCGCACGCTCGAGGCTCTTCAGTACGCGGCCCACCTGATCGTCCAGAAACGTGCAAAGCCCGAAGTATGAGGCGATGGCGACGCGCCTTTTCTCATCGTCGAAAAAGCTGTCCGAAGGCACGTATCTGCGGTACGCCTCGATCCACGGATGCCGGGGGCGGCCGTCGAGCGCGTGGTCTTTGGGCATGGGCACGGCGTCGGTCGGGTACATGTCGAAATACTTGCTCGGCGCCATCAGGGGGAAATGGGGCGATACGAAGGAGACGAAGGTCATCCAGGGTTTCCGGGGATCGCCGTATTTTTCCGCCTCGTCCTCGAGCCAGGCGCAGGCTTTCTCCGCGATGTCCAGGTCGTAGTTCGTATAGCTCGTCTCGCCGGGCCCGATCTCGCGCGCGAGCTTGTCCGCCTGCTGGACGATCAACTCGTCGCGGATGGAAGCCACCGGCCCGCCCACCCCGTCGCGCGCGTGCATGGGCACGATTTGTTGGTCGAATCCAGTGGAGTCCGTGTTGTTTTTGAAGTGAAGTTTGCCGATAGAGGTGACGCGGCGGCCCTCGGCCTGCAGGCGATGCCCCCAGCCCGTCGGCTCGCCCGTATATGGGCTCGCGTTGTCCCAACAGCCGATCTCGTGCACGTAGCGGCCCGTAGTGAAGCTCGCCCGGGCGGGGATGCAAATCGGGGAATTCGTATAGGCGCCCGTAAAGCGCGCGCCGGAAGCCGCGAGGCTGTCGATGTTCGGCGTCTTCACCACCTGATGGCCGTAGCAGCCGAGCGTTTTGACGCTCAACTCATCCGCCATGATGACGAGCAAATTCATCGGTTTCATCGCAAGGTCTCTCTCATTGTCTGCGAAACACAACGGTATGGGATATCACATTACATGTGCGGCCACACCGGGTCGGTCCGGTTGCCGAGCGGACCCGAGGGGTGTTCATCGAGATAATCGTAGATGTTGCCCAGCCCTCCCTTCCTCAGCATGGTGAGCCGCTCGCCCAGGTGATCCATGCTGGTCAACTCTGTCTCATAGACCTCGAAGACCTTGTCCTGCACCTCCTCGCGGCTGAGTCCACCGTTCTTGAGAATCCTGACCTTGTCGATCAACTCATGGAGCTTCTCGCGCTGGCGGGGTATCTCGTCCTTCCGGCAGGGCCTGCCGTGCCCGGGCACGTACCAGTCCACGTCCAGGGCTTCGAGCACGCCCAGCGACTGGAACCAGCCCCACACGTCGGCGGAATGACACGCCACGTTGAAGGCGGGCGTGAGGTTATCCGCCGTGAAGGCGACGCGGTCCTCCACCGCGTGGACGACCGTCTGCCCGCGCGTATGGCCGGGGGATTCGATGAGGATGAACGTCTTGCCACCCAGACGAATCGTCATCCGCCCCTTGTAGGTGACCTCGGGGGGCCTGAGCTCGAAGCCGGCGAGCAGCGCCTCGTTCTCGGGGTCGTACTTGAGCATGCGCTCCTTGCCCTCCTCCGGCGTGGCGATGGAGGTGTAGAAATCCGCGTAAGTGATCTCGCTCGAAATGATCCGCTCGGGCCGCAGGAACCAGTTTGCCGCGATGTGGTCCTGGTGGTGCTCGGTGTTGACGAGATAGCGAAGCGGGCCCTTCCCGGCGATGAAATCGCGCCAGGCGATGGCCTCGGAGGGCCGCATGGGGCCGTCTATCGCGATGACGCCGTCATCGGTCACTACCATGCCCACCGTGGGGTAGCAATCGTAAAAAAAGACGTTCTCGGTCAACTGCTCCAATGGTTCATCCTCCTGAAAGGCGCCCGATAATCTAACTACGCTTAATCCCTCAAACCCGCCTCGCGCTCGAACCACTCGCGCACGACGCCCTGGTCCAGAGGCCCAAGTCCCATATCCATCGCGCCCTGAAACGCCCCTTGCACCGCGTCGATCACCGGCGCGGAGGCGCCGTTTGCGCGGGCGAACTCGCGGATCAACCCCAGGTCCTTGTGCATGAGGGCGAGCGCGAACTTCACGGGCTCGTATTCCTTGTTCCTCAAACCCCGGCCGCGCGTGTGCATCACGCGGAACACGGTGCTCGAATAGAGATATTCCATCATCTGCTCGGGGTCGAGGCCGGACTTCACCCCGAGGGTGAAACCCTCCGCCAGGGCGCAAAGCTGGGAGGAGACGAGATGGTTCGTGATTAGCTTCATCCGCAAGCCTGAACCATTGGGGCCGAAGTAGTCGAGCAGTTCGCACGCGCAGTCTAACACGGCGCGGTGGGCGTCAAGCACCGCCTTATCCCCACCCACCATGAAGCCGATTTTCTTATCGCGCGCGATCATGGCGTTTCCGCTAATGGGGGCGTCCAGAAAATGAAAGCCGCGAGCCGCGGCCTCTTCGGCGACGGCGATGCTCTCCTCGGGCAGGATGGTGGAGAAATCGAAACAGACCGCGCCTTCTTTCGCGGTGAGCAGCGCGCCCTTCTCCCCCAGAAAAGCGTCGCGCACGTGCTCGCCCCTGGGCACCGAACTGCACACGTAGTCCGCCCCGCGGGCCGCCTCGGCGGGAGAATCGAAAACGGGGATTCCCGCCTCACGCGCCATCTCCTGCGCCGCCGGACTCGGGTCGTAGCCCACGACTTCGAAGCCGGCCTTCTTCATATTGGCGGCAACGGCTCCGCCCATGTTGCCGAGCCCCAGGAATGCTATTTTTTTCGCCAAACCCGCTCCTCCTCAAGCGCCATACCGCCGTATGGCCTCCTCACAAAATTCCATTCCGTGTCCGGGGACGTCGGGAACCGCCATCCAGCCGTTCGATACGGCGAATTCCCGCGTAAGCGTCTCCGGGGGCAGCATCTCCACGTACTCCACCATGTAGCCGCTCGGCGTCGCGGCGAGGAGGCTTACGGACACCTCCTGGAGGAGATGCGCGCACAGCGAGAGATTGTAGGCCTCCGCCAGATGGGCGGCTTTTCGAAACTCCGTCACGCCGCCGCAGCGGCCCACGTCGGGCTGCAGGAACGCCGCCGCCCTCCTCTCGCAAATCTCCCGGAATCCCCAGCGCATGTAGGCGTTTTCACCGGCGGCGACGGGCACGGGGCTCCTCCCGGCCACGTCCGCCAGATCGTCCACCGAATCGGCGAGCACGGGCTCCTCGAACCAGCGCACGTCGTAATCGGCGAGCATGGCGGCCACCTCGAGCGCCTCGCGCGGATTGTACTTCTGGTTGGCGTCGGCGAACAGGACGACCGACTCGCCCACCTCGTCTCTTAAAGTCCGAATCCGCTTCTCGTCCCGGTCGGTTCCCAGCTTGAGCTTGTACGCGCCGATACCCTTCTCCATGAAGCCCATGCACTCATCCACCATCTCCGCGTCGGTGAACGTGAGCCAGCCCCCGCTGCCGTATACGGGAACAGTATTTCTGAACCCGCCCAGGATTTGGCTCAGCGGCATATCCGCCGCCTTGGCGAGCGCGTCCCAGCAGGCGGTATCCACAGCGGAGAGCGCCTGAACGCCCAGCCCGCCTCGCATCCTCGGCTTGTTCGGCCCCCAGAGACGCATCCAAAGCGCCTCGGGCGCCAGGGCGTCCTGTCCCACCGCCAGGGGGGCCAGTTCCTTTTCGATGTAGGGAACGAGCGTCGTCGATGTTTCCCCGCCCAGGCCCATCACGAAGCCGCAGCCCGTCGGACCGTTTGCGGTGTGGAGGAAGACCACCAGGTAATCGAGTTCCGACTTCGTGCTGTTCGCGCTTCCTATCGCACGGGCCAGGGGAACCTTGAGCGATTTCGCCTCTATGCCTGATATCTTGAGCTCAGCCACCCTTCACACTCCGCCGATTCTCGCGCTTCAACACGGCAAAACAAAGGCTGCGGAGGCTCGACTCACGCCCCCGCAGCCTTTGGGTTACGAACCAGAAAACCTAGTTCATCTTCATGCTGGCCAGCGCCTTATCGAGCGGACCTCTCTCGATGCCCTCGCCACCGGCGAAATCCGGCAGGCGGCGGATCTTGCCCCGGCCCTTCTGCACCTTGGCCGTCGCGTTGAGCGCGTTGATGATGCGCGGCGTGATTTTATACAGCGGCCGCACCACGTCGATGGAGCGCCTGGCGATGGAGTAATCCACCTTGCGGCCCTTCGAAATCAGCCACTTGTGATAGACCTTGGCGAACTTGTCGGGGTCTTTCTTCCACAGGTTCGCGGACTTGAGATAGGCGCGCAGGTACTTCGTCACGCCCCCGGGGTTGCTCTTGAGCGTCCTGGGGTTCGCGAGTTCGATGAAGATCATCGCCGGCGGATTGTCGTACTTGCAGTAATCCACGATGGGCCGGGCCCATTTCTTGTCCGTCAGACGGAACGAGGTGGGCGCGCCGATAACCATCGCCTGAACCACCTTGGCCCTAAACGCCGAGAGGCGCTCCGCCGTGGTGGTGTTCATGATCTTGATGTCCTTGGGCTTCATGCCGAATGCGGGCAGAATGCCGTTGTCCAGCACGAAGTGGGTGGACGTGCCCTTCTTCTCGGCCATGGTCTTGCCCTTGAGATCCGCCACCGTCTTGATGGGAGAGTCGGGACGCACCCATATCGAGATGGATTTACACCACGAGGAACTCGCGGAGATCATCACGAGTCCCGCTTTTTTCGCCACGCCGTCCACGTAGGGACGCGTAGCGCCGTGGCCCACGTCGAGACTGCGCGAGAGCAGCGCCTCGATGACGAGCTTGCCCTGCGGGAAGACCTTGACCGACCAGTTGCCCTTGCCGAACTCCTCGTCGAAATAGCCCATCCCCATGGCGACCGCCGTAAAGGAGCCGAACGTCTGGCGGTGCATGCCGATGCGGAACTTGGCCGCCTCGGCGTCCGTCGCCTGGAAGCCGACCGGGGCGAGGCTCAAAGCGAGTAAAAGACTCAACAACCCGAACCACTTTCTCATCTTGTTTCTCCTCTCGGAAAATGAAAATAGATGGCTTGCCTCACGAAAGCGTGAACGACCTTTTTGAACCGGATGGACAGAGTATGCCACAGGCATAATCCCATTGCATCCGGGAAATGCGCCGTGCACGGGGTTGTTGGGAAGATCTGTTTAAGGGGAAACTGCCAGCAACACATTCATCGCCCTTGACCGCAATTTCTCTCACATCAATCGCGCTATACCCGTAGGGACAGGTCGCGACCTGTCCCTACAAAAAACAGTGCGGTTTTGTTCGTCATTACGGCGAAAGCCGGAATCCATTTGCGGATAAGGGTGAATGAACAGCGGCATTCCATTCCCCACCGATGCACGGGAACCCTGACGAAAGGCAAAAGACGTAAAATGGATTCCGGCTTTCGCCGGAATGACGGTGAACATTCTCAATTGCAGACCTTTTTCAACAATCCCTAACGACCGCGCGCCAGAGAAGGAACCTCCCCCTCATAACCGCATCAGATCCTCACCGGCGATGATGGGGCCGTCGAAATAGGGTGCTATCGCCTCGCGCACCTTGTCGTCCGGCGCCAGGGGAGGAACGACGTGTGAGAAGACGAGCTTGCCGACTGCGGCCTCGGCGGCGGTTCTGCCGACTTCTTCCGCCGTGGCGTGGTGGGCCGCCACGATCTTCGCCGTGGCCCTGAAACTCCCGAACCTCTCGTCTATCAGTTCCGGGATGCAGGGGTGCATGACCAGCACGTCCGCCCCTCGCGCGAGAGGAACCAGCTTATCCGTCGGGCTGCCGTCGCTCGCGATGACGATCTTTCTCCCCTCCGCCTCGAACGCGTAGGAGACGATGTCGTCCACGTTCCCGTGATGCGTGCCCTTCTCGACGCGGACGGCGAGGCCGTCCACCTCCAGCGCATCGCCGGGCGTAAGGACGGACACCTCGATATCGGTTCCCGCCCTGGGCTTTCCTTCCTCCGCCCTCAGGTCGATGTCGTACTCGTAATAGCGAAGCATCCGCTCGACGATCTCCTCGACGGGCGAAGGGCCGTAGATCTTGAGCGGCGTGGAGGCTCCCATGATCCACCGCGAGATGAAGAACTCCCCGAAACCCGTGTAGTGATCCGAGTGAAAATGCGTGAAGAACAGGTGGTCCACCTTGCTGACGTGAAAGCCCGACTTCATGATCTGGGTCGCGGCGTGGCGGGCGGCGTCCACCAGGTAGAGCTCTCCGCCGTTGACGATGGCGTTGCACGGGCCGCTTTTCTGAGGGGTGGGCGGCGGCGCGCCCACGCCCAGGAGTATGAGTTCCAAAACGGGTTTCTCCTCTTCACCAAAATGGATGAGCGTCTTGCCGGTATGAATGCTTGGGGGTATTCTTGCGCAAATACCCTCGTTCACGTCAACCATAAGAGAGAGACCGCCATGAAGCGCCTGTCCGAACACCTGTACGCAGAGACCGACTATGATTGGGCGAACGTGGGCGCCGCCGTCACGGAAAACGGCGTCGTGCTCCTCGACTGCCCGGTGCGTCCGAGCGATTCGCGCAAATGGCAGGCGGAAGTCTCGGCTTTAAGTCCGCAGGGGGTGCGCTACCTCATCGCCACCGATTACCACGGGGATCACACCACGGGCTCCTCGTTCATCGAAGGGGACGTGGCGCTCATCGCCCCCCAGTACGTGTTTGAGGAGATTTCGAAGGGCGACAACGCCTTTTCCAAGGAAATTTTCGTGAATACGCTGCGGGACCTGGGCTTCACCGATGAGGCGGATGAGATCACGAACGCCGCCGTGCCCCTGCCCCAGTTCTGCTTCGAGGACAGCCTCACGCTGCACCTGCCGCCGCTCACGTTCGAGATACACCGCAAGGGAGGCCACTCGCCTGCGTGCACGTCCGTTCTCGTGCCCGAGGAGGGCGTGCTCTTCGCCGGCGACGTCGTGATCAACGGCCCCTCGGCGGGCATGCGCGACGCCTTCGTGCAGGAGTGGATAGACGCGCTCGCCTGGGTGGAGTGCCTCGATATCGAGACCATCGTCCCCGGCCACGGCGAGATATGCGGCAAGGAGGTGGCCACAAAACTAAAAAATACCCTGAGCGGGATGATGGAGATCATGGTCGAGGTGGTCGCCGCGGGCAAGGAGAAGCGGGAAGCCACGGAGGACCCGAAATTCCTCAAATATTTCCACGCCGACGAAACGCGCGGCGAATACTGGCTCCAGCAGCGAAAGGACACCTTCCGCGACGGGCTGGAACGCCTGTACGACGAAGTCGTTGCGAAGACCTAGAACAGACAAAGACTCCTCACCGAGAAAGGAGACACCGATGAGAGTAGAAGAAAAAAAGCTGGGCCGTATCTTTCGCGTCACTCTCGAGGCCGGAGACAATTTCTATACGAATTTATGCAACCTCGTGAAGGAGAAGAACATCCGCGCGGGTTCTGTTTTCCTGATCGGCGCTCTCGCCGAGACGGACATGATATCGGGCTTCAAGAGCATGGACGGCTACGACGTCGACCGCCTGCACTTCGAGGGCTGGCGCGAGCTCGTGGCGCTCGGCAACATCACCTGGCCGGACGAGCCGCCCCTCGCCCTGGGCGACGTGACATGGGACGAACCCCAGCCCTACGTCCACGTACACATGGCCATCAGCGGCGGCCCGGGAGAGCCGGAAAAAGTACTGGCGGGACACCTGAGCGACGGGGTCATCAAGGGCGGGATGGTCGTCGAAATATACGAGCATCTGGAAGGCTAGGCGGGTTCGCGAACCCGTCGCCTCACAGCAGTTCAAGACTGTTTTTACTGAAAGAAACGATGAACGACTCCTCTCTCGAAAATCTCCCCTTCGCGCCCAGCGAAGACCCCTTCGTCGTGGAGCACGGCGGCTTCTACCGCCGTTGGTTCTCCATGATCGAGGACATGGAAGAACTCAAAAGCGCCGTCGCGTCTCTCAAGGGAACGACGGACGACCTGTGGGTTCCCCTCTGGCGCGGGATTGGAGCGCGCTATGAAGGGCAGGCGGAAGAACTCGCCGACTAGGGAGAGACAACTGCCGCGCGGGAGAAATTCCTCCTCGCCAAGACTTACTACAGCATCGCGCGATTCCCCCGGCCCCTCACCCCGCTGAAGGAACAGGCGAACCGCGACTGCATACGCGCGTATCTGAAATCGTGCGAGCATCTCGACCCGCCGCTCGAAGTCGTCGGCGTGGCGTGTGCGGGCGAGCGCATCACCTCCCATTTCCGCGCGCCAAAGAACGCGAGCGCGGAAAACCCAGCGCCCGCCGTCCTCATCATGTGCGGCGGGGACATGTTCAAGGAAGACCGAGGCTGGGCGGGCGAGATGGCGCTTGAGCACGGCCTCGCTTCGCTCGTGATGGACGGCCCCGGCACGGGGGAGAACCCCTTCCCCTACGAACCCGAATCCGTCTCAGCGTGGATGGCCGCGGTCGACTACCTCGCCGCCCGGCCCGAAGTGGACGCAGGAAGCATCGGCGCGTTCGGCATCAGCCGGGGCGGGCACTCGGTCATGCTGCTCGCGGGCTCCTGTCCCGAGAAGGTGCGCGCCGCCGTGGCGAGCGCGGGCCATCACTTCGGCTACCGCATGACGGAGGCGGAGATGGCAAACTACGTCGCCAACAGGAACAGGCGCGCGGCCTACATATTCGGCGCGCCTGGTGACGGCCCCTCGTTTCCTCCCACCACGGTGGAGCAGGAAGAGGCGCTGTTCAAGCGCTGGTCGCTCAGCGAACTGGGCCTCGTGGAGAAAATCGTCTGCCCCGTCCTGATGATCAACGGGAAACAGGACCACCTGGCCCCTATCGGGAACATCTACTACATGCTCGAACACGGCCCCGTCACCGGCAAGGAGGCGCGCGTCTACCCGGATGATGGCCACTGCGCCTTCAAGCACTTCGCCGAGTGGGCGCCCGAGTCGTTTAGGTGGCTGGGGGAGAGGTTGGGAGTACCTCTGAAAGGCGCGTAGGCCTTGGACCGGCGCGGGGGCCTATCCAATGGGCCAATTCCGACCGGGGAGAAAACGAAACCACTCCCCTCTTGAGGGTGAAACCTTCGTCTTGCACGCCTCCGAATCCGCCTCACCCTGAGTAGCGGCGAAGCCGCGTATCGAAGGGCGCGCTCCCTCGATACGGCGCGCAAGCGCGCCTACTCGGGATGAGGGAGGAGTTTCGTTGCTGGTCGCCGGGTTCCATGGACTCTGGTTCTTTCATCGGCTCTGGATTCCGTCGAATCCTCATTCATCAATCAGGTTTGACCTCCCGCTTTGATCGGGTCTGAAAACGGAATGACGAACAAAACCGTATTCGCCCGGAGGGGCGGATCGGCGTGTCCGCCCAATTCGCCGGTAAACCCGGGCGGACACATGAGACCGCCCCTACAATCGATTCAATAGTCGGATGCGCGAAGCGTGGCAGGTCGCGGCCCCGGACAGGCGCGAGGGCCCGTCCGGCTACAGGCCTCCATCCCGCCCTCCCGAAACATGCCCGCAATTCCCCGCAATTGCCGTCATTCCCGAAATCACGGACTGCGGTATCGTGCGCGCTGCGCGGGGAAGTGGTTTCACGCTCACCGGATGGAGTCGAAACGAAAGGACGAGAGGTTTTCCATGGCACTGAAACACGGGTCGAGAGCGAAGGGGGCGGTTTCTTCCCCGCCCTCCAGGATAAATGAATGCCTTTCGCATCGCTTCGCCAAGGGACTCTCTTCGCTTCTCGCTCGGATGCGGCGGAGCATCGCGCATTGCCTCGCAACCGCGTTCGCCTCCGGCGAAGGTTCCCCTGCCCCGCCCGGAAGCGATTCTCGCCCGCTGGTCGGGCTCGGAAATCCTCACGAAATGAACCGCGTTGATAAACGCGAGGAAGGCGCGAAAATAAAAATAATCATATTTTCCGTAAAATTCAATAAATTCACGGGGTTTTTCGATAAATTTCTGAAAATTATTTTTCCCGTAAATAA
>VXPH01000118.1:8114-22600 GCA_009839615.1 Nitrospinota bacterium | reverse complement strand
ACGTTGTCGGGGCGGCATGTTGTCAGGTTCAAGCGGCGCGAGACGGCTCATCGGCGGTTCTCCTTATGGCGTCGTTCATCCACGAAATTTGCTACAATGGCGAAAATATCCGTTTCTCATATTCTAAGCGAGGTATCTCATGAACTTTGAAGATGCAAGACCGTTTATGGAGAAAAACCACAAGGGGGTGGTCACGAGCTTAAGGCCGGATGGCACGGCGCAATCGAGCGTCATCGTGTGCGGGGCGTATGAGGACTGCGCGGCGTTCGTCATCGTGCGCGGATGGTCGGTGAAGCTCAAGAACCTGCGGCAGAACCCGCAGTGCACTGTGCTTTATGTCACCCCCGACTGGCGCACCTGGATCACCGTGGAGGGCAAGGCCAGATTGTTCGACTACGAGAACACCGAAAAAGAGGAAATGCGCGTGATGTTCCGCGAGGTGTTTCGCGCCTGCGGGGATTCGGATCACCCCGACTGGGAGGAATACGACCAGGCGATGATAGACCAAGGCGCGGTCGCCGTGCTGGTCACGCCCGAGCGCGTCTACGGCCGTCTGCCGGCTTAAGTATCGAGTGATTCCCGGAAGGCGGCGATTCCCTCCTCGAGCGAGAAGCAGTGCCGCCAGCCGGTTTTTTGCTCGAACGCGCGCGCATCGAGACCGATTCGGAACACCTCGCCCGGGCGCAGGGGTGCGCGCTCGACGCTCACGGGGCTTTTTTTCATCAGGCGACAGAGAATATCGAGCAGCGTTTCCACCTCGGTGACGACGCCGGTGCCGATGTTGTAGGCGCCGCCGTCCACGCCGCCCCTGGCTGCCGCCAGGAACGCCGCGACAACATCCTTCACATAGACGTAGTCCCGCCCCGCGCGCCCGTGCCCATAGAGGGTGAGGGCTTCGCCCCGCATCAGTTTCTCCACGAAAATCGATATCACGCCCGCATCGAGCGTCGCGCGCTGCCTCGGCCCGTAGACGTTGGCGAGGCGAAGCGATGCGACAGGCAGTCCGAAATGCTCCCCGTAGAAGAGGAGATACCGCTCGCCCGCCACCTTGCTCATCCCGTACTGGGAGGCGGGAGCGAGGGGGCAGTTCTCATCCACGATCTCCTCTTCGGGATCCCCGTAGCACGCCCCGCCCGTGGCGGCGTAGACGACCCGGGGCGGCGGCTCAAGCCGCCTCGCCGCCTCCAGAACGCCGAGCGTGCCCAGGACGTTCGTACGCGCATCTTGTAAGGGTTCGGCCAGACTGTGCGTCACACTCGACTGGGCCGCCAGATGGTGGATGACGGCAGGACGCGCCTCTTCCACCACGCGCCGCATGAACGCCGCATCGGCCACGTCGCCCTCACGGAAAACCGCTCCCGGCGGGATGTCCTCCACCAGGCCCGAGGCGAGATTATCCACCACCCAGACGGAGTCGCCCGCTTCAAGACAGGCTTCCGCCACATGGGAGCCGATGAAGCCGACGCCTCCCGTCACCAACACGTTCGCCATCTGGGATCCTCAAACCATATCAAAATGCCGCGCTTGAGGCGGAAAGCCAACCATTGCGGATTGCGGCTTGGATTTCAACCACGGGCCGCGTTTTGCCTGAACCACCCGCTCCTGATAGCCTTGGGCGCGGTTCCGACGGATAAGGAAGTGTTGAGAGGAGAAGTCCGGTTTGGCCAGATATCTCGTCACGGGTGCTACGGGCTTCATCGCCTCCAGGGTGTGCGAATTCCTTTTGGATGAAGGCCACGCCGTCGTGGGGGTCGACGACATGAACAACGCCTACGATACTCGCCTGAAGGACTACCGGCTCTCACGCCTCAAGGCGCGGCCCGGATTCGTTTTTCGTGAAACCGACATCGCCCGTCTCGACCCTTTGCGCGCGTTGTTCAAGGAAAACGCCGAGGGCGATGCGCCGCCTTTCGACGCCATCCTGAACCTGGCTGCCAGAGCCGGGGTTCGGCAATCCATCGAGAATCCCTGGATCTACTTCGAGACGAACGTCACGGGCGCGCTGAACTTGCTCGAACTCTGCAAGGATTTCGGCGTCACCAAGTTCGTGCTCGCCTCCACCTCGAGCGCCTACGGGGCGGAGACGCCCGCGCCTTTTCGAGAGGACGCCCCGAGCGACAGGCCGCTCTCGCCCTACGCGGCTTCCAAGAAAGCGGCCGAGGCGCTCTGCCACACCTACCACCATCTGTATGGAATCGACGTGAGCGTGCTGCGCTACTTCACCGTCTACGGCCCGGCGGGGCGGCCCGACATGAGTCTTTTCCGCTTCACGCAGTGGATAGCCGAGGGGAAACCCGTGCTCGTGTATGGAGACGGAACGCAGTCGCGCGATTTCACCTACGTGGACGACGTCGCAAGGGGCACCATTGCGGCCTTGAAACCACTATTTTACGAGATCATCAACCTAGGTTCGGACGAACCGGTCGTCCTGAACGAGGCTATCGCCCGCATCGAGGTCCTCACGGAGAAGAAAGCCCACATTCGCTATGAGGAGAGCAACCCCGCCGACGTCAAGGCCACGTGGGCGAACATCGAGAAGGCGGAGAGGCTCCTGGGCTGGCGGCCAAAGGTGAGGTTCGCAGACGGACTTGCACATCTGGTGGAGTGGTACGCCGCCAACCGCGAATGGGCGAAAGAGATCAAAACCGAATAGCGAAACCCAGGCGGCTCCCTTCCCTGCGCAATACCCTTTCCGGGCGCGATGCACTAAACTCACCGGAAAACTTCCAACCTATTCCCCGGTAGGAGACGACATGAAAGCAATGGTATTGGCGGAGGCGGGCGCGCCCTTCGTCCTGGAGGAGCGGCCCATCCCCATAGCGGGGCCGGGCGAGGCCGTGGCGCGCGTGCTGGCCTGCGGCTCGGGGCTTACGATAGAACACACCCGGGCGGGCCGCATGGGCGGGAATTTCCCGCTCGTGATAGGCCATGAGATCACCGCGGAAATCACCCAGGTGGGCGCGGGCGTGGAGGGGCTAAGCGAAGGCGACGCCGTGACGGCGTATTACTACCTTTCCTGCGGACGCTGCCGCTGGTGCCGCGTGAACCGTGAGACATTGTGCGACAACCTCGCCGGCCAGGTCGGCCGACAGATAGACGGCGGCTACGCCGAATACATCAAGCTGCCCGCCCGGAGCTTCATCCCTCTGCCCGAGGGGCTGGACTACAAAGGACACCCCGCCGAGGTTAGCGTCATCTGCGACGCCATCGCCACGCCGTACAAGGTGCTCCGCCACGCGGGCGTCCGCCCCATGGAGAACGTGGCCGTGGTGGGCGCGGGCGGCGGCGTGGGCATCCACATGGTGATGATGGCCCGCTGGGCGGGCGCGCGCGTCATCGCCGTGGACATTGCGGCGGACAAGCTGGGCAAATGCCGCGACATGGGGGCACACGATACGGTGGATGCGTCTCAGGAGAACCTGGGCGATGCGTTTAAGCGTTTGACCGGTGGCGCGGGCGCCGACGTCGTCGTCGATTTCGTCTGCACCGCCGAGGGGGTCGAGGGCGGCCTGCGCGGCCTGGGCAAAGGGGGCCGCTTCCTCGCCATGGGGGCGAACCGGATTGAGCGGTTTCCCTTCTCTCCGCGCGAGCTGCTCCGCGAGGAGCAACAGATCATGGGCAGCCGCTACGCCACCCGGCAGGAGGTCGTCGATTCGCTCGAACTCGCGGCGCGCGGCGACGTCTGGCCGCTGGTGAGCGAGACCTACCCGCTCGAAGATGCCAACCTCGTGCACGAGCGGCTCAGAGAGGGCGAAGTCACCGGACGCGCCGCTCTGGTGATGCCTCAAGAATAGAAGACGGTTTCAAGCATTTCAGCGAGAGGCCGCTCAACGCGAACCCAGCGCCTCTTTCCCAAAGCGCTCAATCCCCTCGAGCGTCTCGCGCACGTCGTCCCAAGCCGTGGTGTGGTTGATGATGCAGAACCGGAGCGCGAACTTCCCCTTGAGGAGCGTGGAGGATACGAACGCCTTATCGTCCCAGAAGACGCGGGCGAGAACCGTTCTGTTGACCTCTTCAAGCGCCTCCTCGCCCAAGTCCGCGTCCCCCGGATTGACCCGGAAGCAAACGACTCCCAGCGAGACGGGCGCCAGCATCTCCAGTACCGGACTCTCGCGAACGTATTCCTCGGCCTGTCCGGCCAGTTCCATTCCCTTCGATATGGCCCGCCTGAACGCGGCCATGCCGAAGGTCTGCACCGACATCCAGACTTTCAAGGCACGGAACGAGCGGCTCAACTGCAGGCCGCGATCAGAGATGTTCGGGTGGTTCGCGCCCCATATCGTATCCTGGAGAATGTCGTGCCGAACCGCGAAGGCACGCTCGAGCGTTTTCACGTCCTTCACGAGCAGGGTGCCCGCCTCGTAGGGCTGGAAGAACCATTTGTGCGCGTCGATCCCGATCGAATCGGCGCGCTCCATTCCTGCAAGGAGTTCCTTGCCCCGCTCGGTGACGGTCGCAAAGCCGCCATAGGCGGCGTCGACGTGCAGCCAGATGCCCTGCGCTTCACAGAAATCCGCCATCTCCCCGAGCGGGTCAACCGCTCCGGTGCTGACCGCTCCGGCGTTGGCGCACACCGCTATGGGGTGGAGCCCTGCCGCGCGATCT
This sequence comes from Nitrospinota bacterium, assembly GCA_009839615.1. Taxonomy (GTDB): domain Bacteria; phylum UBA8248; class UBA8248; order UBA8248; family UBA8248; genus Bin107. Next base: position 17,995 of record VXPH01000118.1, on the reverse strand, counting down.
TCCGCCACGGCGCGTTTGAGCGCCTCCAAATCCAGGCGGAAGCGCGCATTGCAAGGAAGCAGCCTGATGCGCTCGGGCTTCACGCCGATGATCCGCGCCGCGCGGATATGCGCGCTGTGGCTCTGGTCGCTCATGTAGACGCTTGCCCGATCGGGATGACCCGCCGCTTCGCGCGCCGCGACGAAGGCGTCCAGGCTCGCCGCCGAACCCCCGCTCGTGAAAAGCCCGCCCGCACTTTCCGGATACCCGACCCAGCGCCGGAACCAGTCGATGACGACCAGTTCGAGCTGGCTCGGCCCGCTCGCGATCAGCCAGGTGCATTGGTTGATGGCGTAGCCAGCAGCCATGTAGTCGGCCAGCACCCCGGGCCAGGTGGGTGAGCATGAGATGAACGCGAAAGAACGGGGATGGTCGAGGCGCAACGAAAGCGGAAGAATATCGCGCGCGGCGCGCTCCAGAACCTCCGCCGCCGGGCGGCCTTCCTCGGGCGGAGCCTCCATGAGCTGCTTTTCGAGCTCCTGCTGAAAATCCCCGTCCCAGGCGTCCTCCCCGGGAAGGGTCTCGATTCGTTCCACCAGGAGTTCCGAAGCCCTGCGCGCCAGGTCCAGCATCTCTTCGGGCGCCATCCGGAGATCATCGCCCTCCGCAGCCTGCGCTTCTCTTCTTCCTTCCGATTTCTCCATTACGCATCCCCCACCGCCTCGTGACTTCACGACAGATTATGGAGTGACCCCAAGCAGACTCGTGCAAGTCATGCTCCAGGCGTCCAGTGCCACCCAAGGCGCTGTCCTCGCGTAACAGATATTTCCGTCACTTCATGTATCGCATGTCGTCAATCTTTACGGATTCCAGTGAGGTTGTCAAAGAGACGGGTCCAACCGACGGATGCCGGGAGGGCGTATCGGGAAAACACGGCCAGGCAAAGGGTGCGCATTATACAGACAGCGAACGATATCCGTTTCCTTTCAGCCCCGTTTTCGGGGACTTGACCGGCAAATATCGAACCGCTACAGGAATCGGGAAATGCAGGGAAGCGACCCCCTAACCATTTTTCTTTTCCAAAACCTCCCTACCGAAACGCTCGATCGTCTCGAGCGTCTCGCGCACGTCGTCCCAGGTCGTGTTGTGGTTGATGATGCAGAACCTGAGCGCGAATTTCCCCTTGAGAAGCGTCGAGGACACGAACGCCCTATCGTCCCAGAAGATACGGGCGAGAACCGTTCTGTTGATCTCCTCAAGCGCCTCCTCGCCCAAGCCCGCATCCGCCGGATTCACCCGGAAGCAAACGATTCCCAGCGAGACGGGCGTCAGCATCTCCAGTACCGGGCTTTCGCGAACGCATTCCTGAGCCTGCTCGGCCAGTTCCATGCCCTTCGACACGGCTTGCCGGAACGCGGCCATACCGAAGGTCTGCACCGACATCCAGACCTTGAGCGCCCGGAACGAACGGCTCAGCTGCAGGCCACGGTCCGAGAAATTCGGGTGGTTCGCGCCCCATATCGTGTCCTGTAAAATATCGTGCCGCACCGCGAAGGCGCGCTCGAGCGTGCCTACATCTTTAACGAGCAGAGCGCCCGCCTCGTAGGGCTGGAAGAACCACTTGTGCGCGTCCATCCCGATCGAGTCGGCGCGCTCCATTCCCGCGAGGAGTTCCTTGCCCCGCTCGGTGACGGCCGCGAAGCCGCCATAAGCAGCGTCGACGTGCAGCCAGATGCCTTGCGCCTCGCAGAAATCCGCCATCTCGCCGAGCGGGTCGACCGCCCCGGTGCTGACCGCTCCGGCGTTGGCGCACACCGCAATCGGGTGGAGCCCAGCCGCGCGATCTTCCGCCACGGCGCGCGTGAGCGCCTCCATGTCCAGGCGAAAGCGTTCATCGCACGGGAGCAGCCGGATGCACTCGGGGCGAACCCCGATGATCCGCGCCGCGCGGATGTGCGCGCTGTGGCTCTGGTCGCTCATGTAGACGCTCGCGCGGTCGGGATGACCCGCCGCCTCGCGCGCCGCGACGAACGCGTCCAGGCTCGCCGCCGAACCCCCGCTCGTGAAGAGCCCGCCCGCACCCTCGGGATAGCCGATCCAGCGCCGGAACCAGTCGATGACGACCAGTTCGAGCTGGCTCGGGCCGCTCGCGACCAGCCAGGTGCATTGATTGATGTGGAAGCCAGACGCCATGAAGTCGGCCAGCACCCCGGGCCAGGTGGATGAGCAGGAGACGAATGCTAAGGAACGGGGATGGTCCAGGCGCAACGAGACCGGGAGAATATCGTGCGCGGCGCGTTCTAAAACCTCCATCGCAGGCCTCCCTTCCTCGGGAGGAGCCTCCATGAGTTGTTTCTCGAGCTCCTGCTGGAAATCCCCGTCCCAGGCGCCCTCTCCGGGGAGGCTCTCGATGCGCTCCACCAGGAGTTCCGCCGCTCTGCGCGCCAGGTCCAGCATCTCTTCGGGCGCCATCCGGAGACTACCGTCACTTGCATTCGGCGTTTCCGATTCTGTTGTTTCTTTCGAGTTTTCCATAACGCCTCCGCTATCGCATTGTGACATCGGAATAGAATATGGGGTGCGCAGGGACGACCCGACGGATGCCGGGGGCACGTCGCAGTATCATGGTCGAGCAAAGGATACACACCAAACAGATCACGAACATTGTTCGTTTCCCTTCAAAACCCATTCTTGTGAATTGACCGGCATATATCCAACCGCTAAAAACATGGAGAAACGCCCTGAGGCGGACCTCTATTTCGATCCCTTCTCTATGACCTCGGTCCCAAAGCGCTCAATCGTCTCGAGCGTCTCGCGCACGTCGTCCCAGGTCGTATTGTGGTTGATGATGCAGAACCTGAGCGCGAATTTCCCCTTGAGAAGCGTCGAGGACACGAATGCCTTGTCGTCCCAGAAGATGCGGGCGAGAACCGTTTTGTTTATCTCCTCGAGCGCTTCCTCGCCCAAGCCGGCCTCCGCCGGATTGACGCGAAAGCACACGATCCCCAGCGAGACGGGCGTCAGCATCTCCAGAACCGGACTCTCGCGAACGTACGCCTCGGCCTGCTCGGCCAGTTCCATGCCCTTCGACACGGCTTGCCGGAACGCGGCCATGCCGAAGGTCTGCACCGACATCCAGACCTTGAGCGCCCGGAAGGAGCGGCTCAACTGCAGGCCGCGATCGGAGAAATTCGGGTGGTTCGCGCCCCATATCGTGTCCTGTAAAATATCGTGGCGCACCGCGAAGGCGTGTTCGAGCGTTTTCACGTCCTTCACGAGCAGGGCGCCCGCCTCGTAGGGCTGGAAGAACCACTTGTGCGCGTCCATCCCGATCGAATCGGCGCGCTCCATTCCAGCGAGGAGTTCCTTGCCCCGCTCGGTGACGGCCGCGAAGCCGCCGTAGGCGGCGTCGACGTGCAGCCAGATGCCCTGCGCTTCGCAGAAATCCGCCATCTCCCCGAGCGGATCGACGGCTCCCGTGCTGGAAGCGCCGGCGTTGGCGCACACCGCGATCGGGTGGAACCCCGCCGCGCGGTCCTCACTCACGGCGCGCTCGAGCGCTTCCATGTCCAGGCGAAAACGCGCATCGCACGGAAGCAGCCGGATGCGCTCAGGCCGGATACCGATGATACGCGCCGCTCGGACGTGCGCGCTGTGGCTCTGATCGGCCATGTAGACGCTCGCATCATCGGGATGGCCCGCCGCTTCGCGCGCCGCGACGAAGGCGTCCAGGCTGGCCGCCGAACCTCCGCTCGTGAAAAGCCCGCCCGCACCCTCGGGATAGCCGATCCAGCGCCGGAACCAGTCGATGACAACCAGTTCGAGCTGGCTCGGGCCGCTCGCGACCAGCCAGGTACATTGATTGATATGGAACCCAGACGCCATGAAGTCGGCCAGCACCCCGGGCCAGGTGGGCGAGGAGGGGATGAAGCCGAAGAAGCGGGGATGATCGTTGCGCCCCGTGAGGGGCAGTATCTCGCGCGCGGCGCGCTCTAAAACCTCCTTCGCCGGGCGGCCTTCCTCGGGCGGAGCCTCCATGAGTTGTTTCTCGAGCTCCTGCTGGAAATCCCCGTCCCAGGCGCCCTCTCCGGGGAGGTTCTCGGTTCGCTCCACCAGGAGTTCCGCTGCTCTGCGCGCGAGATCGAGCATCGACTCGGGCGTCATGCAGAGGCCGTCGTCTCCCAGCTCCGACACTTCCCTTCTTTCCGAGCGTGCCATTACGCCTCCTCTTTCGGCTCAAAAGAATTTGGAACCAGAGGGACTCCAAGGTGCTGTTTCAGGCTGCCGGCCGCGCTCATCCTCCTTGCCGGAAAGCCGGTCTCGGAACAAGCGAACCTATGGATTTTTCCCGTGTGCACATTAAAACTATGATTGACCCACATTATCCAGTCAAGTTAATTCATGAGCCATACCTCGCACCGGGAGCACCCGGCGCAGGACGGTCAAAACGATACTGAACAAGAAACAACGCGATAAGTTGCCAAACATGAAGAAATTCTATATAGTAGCCTCCGCTTTTCTCACAGAAGTAGTTCTGTATGGCTACACCGCCTGTGCAAGAACGATTTAGGTGGGTTTGCGTTCAGGCAAAGAGGGGTATTGCGCTAAGCCGTTAGATTTGCTACCTATGTATACACTCTCGGGATTTCGAGACGAAGAAATAATCACGCTGTCGGGAGGCAGAGCCAGGTATGGAAATAAAGACTGAGCAAGAAAACGGGACTTTGGTTGTGCAGGTTGACGGCCGCATCGATGGCGCCACCGCCCCGGAATTCGAGAGCACCATAAAGAACGTAATCAGCGGAGACGACCGCGCCGTCATCGTTAATTTCGAGGGGGTTTCGTATATCAGCAGCGCCGGCCTCCGCGCCGTTCTTCTCGTCGCCAAGCAGCTTAGTCAAAGCAACACGAAATTCGCCCTGTACGCACTCGGAGAACTGACGCGCGAAGTTTTCGAGATATCCGGTTTCGACCGCATCATTCAGATCCACGCTTCGAAAGCGGACGCGCTCGCCGCGACCGCAACCTGACGCTCGGAAGAGAAGAAGAAAAAACCGCTTTCATCGCCGTTTGACCTCTTGGATTCGCGCGTCTCGGTCCTCGCCGCGACCGCAACAACCCCTCATCTTCCTCGATATTTCCTCAAATCTTTTCGGGTGGGAAGTCGGCGCGGCTCACCGCGGCAATTCGATGATCATCTCCGTGAATTCATCCGGCTCGGTTTCGACCCGTATATTTCCCCCATGCTGACGAATAATGTCGCTGGAGAGCGATAGACCGAGCCCGGTGCCCTTGTCCGTCGGCTTGGTCGTGAAAAAGGGGTTGAATATCTTCTCGACGACCTCAGGCGGCATCCCGCTTCCGTTGTCGCGAATGCGCACCTCGATGCCGTCCGGCCTGCACCTGGTGGCGAGTCTCAGCGTGGGATCGTAGCGCGGCGCGTCTTCGGCGGAAGCGTCGAGTTTTTGTCGTTTCTCGTCGGTGGCGTAGCAGGCGTTGCTCACCATGTTCAAGAAGACGCGGCCCAAATCCTGCGGAACGGCCTCGCATTCCACCATATCCGGATCCAGGTCCCAGTCGAGCGTGAGGTTGAAATTCGGGTCCGCCGCCCGGGCGCTGTGGTAGGCCAGCCGCGCGTGCTCATCGAGCAGTTTGTTGACGTTGGTCGGCTGCGCTTCGCCCGAACCCCTGCCCATCTGGAGCATGCTCTCCACGATGTTGTTGGCCCGCTCCCCGTGTTCGCGGATTCGCTGGAGGTTGCCCGTGAGGTCTTCTCCGATTTCGGTGATGAGTTCGAGCGGATCCTCCTCGTCCTGCTTTTTCTCCTCTTCCTTCTCCGGTTCCCCCCCGTTTTCCTGCCCGTTGCCGCCGTGATCCCCCATCTTCTCCAACTCTTCCATCAACTCCTCTATCAGCTCTTCGGAGACTTCCGAGAAGTTCTTGATGAAGTTCAGCGGATTTCTGATCTCGTGAGCCACGCCCGCCGTCAACTCACCGAGCGCCGCGAGTTTCTCGCGCATGACAATCTGATCCTGCGCCTTCTCCAGACTGCCAAGCGCGCTTTCGAGTTCTTCGTTCTTGCCCTTGATCTCCTCGGCCAGTTTCTCCACCAGGTTGAGGCGCTGTACCTCCAGGGCATGGCGGCGGAAGATTTCGAGCGCCGCTGCCATTTCCGCGACTTCGTCCTGCCCGCCGATATCGACTTTCTCCTCCAGATCACCATCGGCCATGCGGCGCATGCGGTCCGAGAGCCGCCCGAGCCGACGTGAAAGCACACGACCGATGAACAGCCAGCCGATCAGCACGGCGCCGACGAAACTGATGGCGCTCAACGCGAGCAGGATGTTGCTGCCCGTAGTGATGGCCTGGGCGGAATCATGGGTGGCCTGCTTCGCGCTCTTGCGGGCCGTGCTCACCAGCGTTTCGGTGGCGTCCAGGATTTTTGCTTCCTGAGATTCGTGAAACGCGAGCAACTCGCCCTGTTGCCTCTCGAGCGACAGTTCGCGCGCGCGCAGGTTGAAACCTCCATCCTCCCCGATGCTCAACTCGATCATCTGTTCGAAGAGAGGCTCGAGAGCCGCGCGCACCGGAACCTTTCCAAGCGCGTTCATTCGCCGCCGGATACCGCGCGCCGTGGCCTCGAAACGCTCGCGCAACGGCTCGATCTGGGCGGCGTCCGAAACGCTGAAGGCGGTGGCCAGAAGCTGCGTTGCGATGGTGGCGTCCGACCGCAAGCCGGCGATGTAGCGGTAGAGGTTAAACCCCTCCTCCGAGAAGTGCTTTTCACGGGGAACGGGCGCCTCGCCGATTTTGCTGTAGCCCGTCATGGCGTAAAACAACTGATCGTCGATGGCGGGAACCATGACGTTGTTCAGCTCCTTGCGCACCCATGTGAGCTGGAGTTGCAGGGTATCGCGCAGATCGGTGAGGTCGAAGCGCTGCAGCACCAGTCGTTTGATGGCATTGAGGTTCTCTATCAGCACGTCTCCGAGCTTCTTGATGCGCAGGGAGATTTCCTCGTTCCCTTCCTGGCGAATCAGCGCCGCAAGCGCCGTCTCGAACGCCTCCTGGTCCTTGGCGACTTCGGTGGCGATTTGGTCCAGAATGTCGGGATTCACCACCGCGGCCAGCCTCGGCGCGGCGGCCACGAGGGCGGTGCTCTCCTGGGCGATCCCGAAGGCGCTCGCCAGGAACGGGACGGTGCCTTCGTTCACGCGGTTCTGCACCTCTCCCACGAACCCGAACGAGACCCATGCGACCACGCTCGCGATTACGGTGAGAGAAGCGGCGGCGCCGATGCTGAGGTAGAGTTGCGTCGATATCTTGTAACGCTTCTCCAGGAGGTTTTTCAGCGCGCCTTTCATCATTACTCCTACTCCGGCCGCCGGATTTTTTCAGTCGGAATGTAGCGGCCGCCCTCGCCGACGACGGTGAGGAAAACAGCGTCCGATCCCTGGTTGTCGCCTTTGCCGTAGTGGAGCTTGAATCCGCCGAGGTCGATGGCGGCCGCGCGGCGCAGGCTCTTCAGAAGACAGCCGCGGTCGGGCTCGCGCCCGCACAACTCGAGGGCTCGAATGGCCAGTCTGCCGGCCATGTAACCCTCGAAGGAGACGAAGCTGGGCGCCGCGCCGGGCCTGTGCGCCTCCAGATCCCGCCTGTAGTCCGCCGCGATCTTGAGATTTTCCATTGTCGGAAACGGCACCACCTGGGTGACGTAGATCCCGACCCCGGCGGGGCCGAGCTCATGCACGAGCGCGTTGCTGCCCACGAAGGAGATCGTCACGAAAATCGGATTGAAACCCGTATGGCGCGCCCAGGCGATGAAGGCGGCGACCGGCTTGTAGGCCCCCACGAGAACGACCGCTCCGGGGTTCGCGCGCCTAATGTCGAGCAGGGCCGTTTTGACCGCCGTCGTATTCCGCGGATAGACGCCGGTAACGGCCGGCTTCAGGTTGCGCCGCTCCAGGGCGCGGCGAACGCCCCGGTAGCCCGCCAGGCCGAAAGAATCGTCCTGATAGAGCACGGCGATCTTCTCGACGCCCAGGTCCTTGATCAGGCGATCCACTATCTCCTCGGTCTCCTGGAAATAGGAGGCCCGCAGGTTGATGATGTTCTTCCATTTGGGATCGCGCAAGAAGGCGGCGCCGGTGAAGGGCGCGATGTAGGGGACGTTCGCTTTTGCAGCGATCGGCGTGGCCGAGCGCGAGGTGGGTGTGCCGACGCCCCCGATGAGGGCGAAAACCTTGCTCTGCTCTATCAATCGGCGGGTGTTCAGGATAGCGGCTTCGGGTTCATACGCATCGTCGAGGGATGTGAGTTCGAGCCGGCGCCCGTGAACGCCGCCGCGCGCGTTCGCCGCGCGAAAGGCGGCTTCGACTCCGAGGCGCATCTCCTCGCCCAGAGCACTCGCAGGGCCGGTGAAGGCGGCGGACTGGCCGAAAAGAATACGCTGGGGGGAAACCCCGGGCACGGCCGCCTGCGCTCCCGACGCCGAGCAGATTATCGCGGCGGCAAGCAGGATAAACGCCCGGCGGGTCCGGAGCCGGAGCCTCATTCATTTCTCCGCTTGACGAGGCGCATGTGGTTCTTGTCCTCCTCCCGCCGATAGGTCACCTCGTCCATCATCGTCCGCACCAGGTGGATGCCGAGTCCGCCCACGGCGCGGTCTTCGATGCCCGATTCGGTGTCCGGTTCGGGCGCATCGGTGAGGGGGTCGAATGGCCGGCCGTCGTCTACGATCTGGATGACTACCGCGTCGTCGTCCGATAGCAGTTCGATGCGGATCTCGCCTTCTTCTCCGTCGCTGCTCCCATGATGCACGACGTTGAGAACCAGTTCTTCGAGCACGAGGTCGACCTGAAATTCGATGTCGGGCGGCCAATCCTGCTCCCGGCTGAACTCCCCGATGGCGGATTGAATGCGCGGGAGGTCGGTGGCTTCGAACCCCATCTTCAAGGAAAGTTTCGCGCTCATTCGCTCCCTCCGCGACGGTAAAGGGTCAGACAGGTAATGTCGTCGAACTGGGGCGCCCTGCCGGCGAATTCCTTCACCGCCTCGAAAATCTTGGTGTTGATCTCACGGGCGGAGGTCGGCGATGCGCCCCCAAGAATGTCCCGAAGGCGATCGAGGCCGAACTGCTCGGTCTTCTCGTTCTCCGCCTCCGTCACGCCGTCGGTGTAGAGAATGAGGGCCTCACCGGGCGCAAGCGTCGCATTGTACATATCGTAGTTGAATTCAGGCGCGATCCCGAGAGCGACTCCCGGATCCTGGGCAAGCAGGCTCGAGGAGCCGTCCGCATGAAGGACGAGCGGGGGGTTGTGCCCGCCGTTGGAGTAAACGAGTTCTCCGGACGTGGAGTCGAAAATGGCGAAGAAGACGGTGACGAACATCGCGGCGTCGTTGTTCTCCTGAAGCAGGCGGTTCACCTCGCTCAGCACGTCGCCGGGCCGGAGCAGACGGTTCACCTCGCCGAGCACTTCGCCCGGATTGGCGCGCGCGACGGCGACGCTGTTGAGCAGCGTGCGGCTCGACATCATGAAAAGGGCGGCGGGCACGCCTTTGCCCGAAACGTCGGCGACCGTGATGCCGAGGCGTCCGTCGCCGAGGTTTATCACGTCGAAGAAATCGCCCCCCACGTCTCTGGCGGGCACCATGCCCCCGAATATCTCGTAGTCGGGGCTTTCGGGGAATTTCGTCGGCAGGATCGACTGCTGCATCTTGCTGGCCAGGGCGAGGTCGCTCCTGAGCGCGACCAGCTTGTCGCGCGCTTCGAGCGCTTCGCGCAGCATGGCGAGGTGCTCCAGGGTCCGCTCTACGGTGATCCGCAAATCCTCGAAGTCGATCGGCTTGGTGACGAAGTCGAATGCGCCCCGGTTCATCGCCGTGCGGATGTTCTTCATGTC
>VXPH01000118.1:0-8014 GCA_009839615.1 Nitrospinota bacterium | reverse complement strand
TCGAATGCGCCCCGGTTCATCGCCGTGCGGATGTTCTTCATGTCTCCATACGCCGAGACGATCACGCAGCGGACCTTGGGGTCGAAAGCCGGGATTTGCTCGAGCAGCGTGAGGCCGTCCATCTCCGGCATGTTGATATCCGTGATGACGATGTCGATCTCCTCGTCCCCGTCGAGTTGCGCGAGCGCTTCAACCCCGTTGCGGGCGAAGACGAAAGAATAGCGGCCACTCCGAATTTCGCGCCGCATGCGCTGCAGCACGAGGCCCTCGAGGTCGGGCTCGTCATCGACCACGAGTATCTTGTACGAATCCATCCTCCGGGTCTCCTTGTTCCTCAGGCTTTGCCCGACCAACGCTCAAGTATGTTCGAACCCCAGCTAAATGTATATAAGACACACGCGTCGCGCAACTCATTTTTCAACTTCACCCATGCAACCGGGGGAGCGGAGCGGCGCTTTTCCCGCCTTAAAAAACCGGACTTCGTCGGCGCCCGCTCCCGGCTCGATACCGCTCGGCCACCGGATTTCCCCAGCCCGATTCCATTCCCCGAGAGCGTCTCGGCCTCGCGATTCCATAATTCGATTCTGCGCCGCATGGGGATGAAACCCCGAAAATTTCAGCCTCCCCCGGTTGTTACGACCCTCACGTTTGCGTATCTTGGGGCAGCCACCCGTTCGGGATGGACAGACGCCGCCGGCCACCATGAAAAGAGAGATATCCTGCCTTGTCACGCAAATCCAAAAGAAAAAAGAAACCCCAGGGATCCGCAGAGCGCGGCCGTTCGCGTCCGGCGAGAACCATCGGCTCGAAGAAGAAAAGCATTGCGCCGTTTGCGTGGGCGATCGCTGTCGCCGCGGTCGTCTTCAGCGTCTACTATCTATCGGGCGCATCGGCAAACAAGGCGCGCGACGTGCCCTCCCTCGGCAACCGCCACATCCGCGTCGGCACGAGCGGCGCCATCTCCTACAACACGGACCCTCCCACTTCGGGGCCCCATTACCCGACCATCGTCCCCTGGGGCGTGCACTGGAAGCCAATCGACAGGGGCTTCCAGGTGCATAACCTGGAAGACGGCGGCGTGCTCGTGCAGTATGGCTGCACCGATTGTCCGGAACTCGTGAGAAAACTCGAAAACATCGTGCGCGGCTACCCGAAGTTCGTCGTCCTCGCTCCCTACCCCTCCATGAAACACAGAATCGCGCTCACCGCCTGGGGGAAGATAGATACGCTGGAGGCTTTCGACGAGAAGCGCATCACCGCCTTCATCGACGCCTTTCGCGGCATCGACCACCACCCGAGGGGGAGGAGATAGAGCTTCTCGAGACGGGGTTGTTGAAAAACCCCTGATTCCGTGATTCGGCGAATGCAGTGGATCGGAAAGTAGGGGCAGTTCGCGAACCGCCCCTGCAATGCGGATACGGTTATCTTTCGTCATTCCGGCGAGGAGGGGTTTTTCAACAACCCCGGAACGGCGGACGGTTTGCCCCGCGCGCAATGCGCCCGAAAAATACCGATACGCGCTCGCGCGGGCTTCTCAACTCCCCGCGCGCGCCGCGCCCCCGGCTTCCACGCGAACGGTCACGATGTCCGTGTCGTGGTATTGTTGATGGCGAACCGAGGAGGCGAGGTGGCGAAGCAGTCTGAGCGAGACTTCGCGCTCGATTGGCGCGCCCGTGGCATGTTCGCCGAGCAGCGCGATTTTGTCCTGGAGGTTCTCCTCGCCGCCCGAGGCGACGAACTCCATCACCGCGCCGCCGTCTTCTTTGTGCGCCACCACGAGCAGACGCCGTCGTTCACGGTCCCCGTCTTCCTCATCCTGACGCAGGAGCGTCAGCAGCGTCTCCTCGCCCGCTGCGTCGAGGCGATGCGCCATCGCCTCATCCCAGCCGCTGACCGAGGCGAACCCGCCGAGAAACTCTCTTATCTTCGGTAGAGCCGATATGTCGAACGCCACCTCGAGACGGCGGCGGCGCGGTTCGGAGAGTTCGACGAACAGGGTCAGGATCATGGCGACGAGACCGCCGGCCGTCATTCCGTTGTTCAGAAGGCCTCCCGCGAACGTGGAGAAGTATTCGGGATATATCACGCCATTCTGGAAGCCCACGCCCGCCCAGAACGCGATGCCCGCGACCAGCCCCCTGCGGTAGTCGATCCCGTCCTGAATGACCATCCGCATGCCGACCACGAAGAGCATCGCCAGCAATACGGTCATGTAGGCCGCGGCGACCGGACCCGGTATCGCCAGCACCAGGGCGACGAACTTGGGCAAGAACGCCAGGGCGAGAAACACCAGCCCGGCGGCGACTCCGACGCTGCGCGCGCCGACGCCGGTGAGCTCGGTGACGGACACGCTCGTCGAATAGGTCGTGTTCGGCACCGTCGCCAGGAGGCCGGAGAGCAGGTTGCCCACCCCGTCTGCGGCCACGGCGCCCTGCACCGCCTTGAAGTCCACCGCCCGGGGCCGCCGCCAGGACACGCGCTGGATGGCGGCGCCGTCGCCCACGGTCTCGATGGCCCCGATCAGGGTGACGAACACGAACCCGGGGAGAAGGGTCCAGAAAACCGGTCCGAAACTCAGATCCAGGCCCGGCCACGCGCCCCGGGGAAGGCCGACCCAGGCGGCCTCCGCGACGCGGGCCGTGTCGTAGATGCCGAACCAGCCGCTGATGATCGAGCCCGCGACCACGCCGATCACCGGCGCCCAAAGACGCAGCGCCCCCGTCGCCTTGAGCGCGATGGCGAGGATGACGGCTACGGTCGCCAGAGCACTCAGCGGGGCGGCGAGCGGCGGGCTGCCCTTGGGCACTTCCTTGAGTATGCCGAAGACGATCGGCATCACCGTCACCGCTATCAGCATGATGACGGTTCCCGCGACGGTCGGCGTCAGCACCCGCCTGAACAAGGAGAGCCGCTCGGAAAGAATGAACTGAAACAGCGAGGAGGCGAGAACCAGCGTGGCGAGCATCCCCGGCCCTCCCTTGGCGAGCGCCGCGATGCAGACGGCGATGAAGGCGCCGGAGGTGCCCATGATGAGCACGTAGCCCGCGCCGAACCGGCCGATCCGGATCGCCTGGAGCGCCGTGGTCGCGCCGCAGACCGCCAGGGCGGCGAACACCGCCCAAGAGAGATACTCTTCCGTTCCGCCGGCGGCCCGCACCACGATAAAGGGCGTGAAGACGATGCCGCCCACGCAGAGGACGGCGAGTTGCATGCCCAGACCGAACGCGAGCAGGGGCGGCGGTTTTTCGTCGGCTTCGTAGCGTACGTCGGCGTTCGCGTGCTGCTCTGCGTTTTCGGCGTTCAATGTCGTATCCTTCCCGGCTGCAAAGCGGATATTTGGCAGAGCGGAAACCTGCGTTCGATTCTCTCGCAATGGAACCGAAGTTTCTCACACCTCTTTTCCCCCTCTCAAGCAATAAGGCCCATGAAAGCTGTAGATTGCCGAAAACCGGCAAGCCGGGGGAATCTTCAGGCGAATATCGTGGTTTCGGGGGGCTTTGAGGGCGGAAATCGCACTTTTTTCGGTGAATGAATACATTTTTGTTGACGAAAGAAACTTGCCATATATACTTTTTTCTTGCGTCTTCCTGTCTTTTTCGGATGGAGGAATGACAAAGGAGTTGCGCTCTCCCCGAGGAGGAGGCTATGGAGCCCCGGCGGGGGAGGCAGCCCCGCGTTGCAGGGGCGGGTTTGCCCCATCATCTGGAGAACTCGAAGCAGTGAAAACCGTAGAGGAAATACGCGAAGAGATTATCAGAAAAGCAAGCGAGAACGAGGCATTCCGCGCCGAATTGCTGGCCGACCCCAAGGCCGCCATCGAGCGGGAATTGGGGGTCGCCATTCCCGAGGGGTTCCAGATCGGCGTGCACGAAGACAACATCATGAGCATCAACCTGGTGTTGCCGCCGGCCGAGTTGAGCGAGGCGGACCTGAGCGCCGTCGTGGCCGGATCACAGACCTGGCAACAATTCGCCAACGCCTGGAACAGCTTGAACCAGAACTCCTGATACGATATATCAAGAAGAGAGCAACAGTCCGTTCGGCCGGTTCGCTGAAAAGCCCCGGATAGGGGTTGGTTCGGGATGCCGCTTTGCGGGTTTGAACGGCGCTGCGGCCCGCGTCGCAGAACGAAGGCCGGGGAGCCGCGCTTGCTCATTGCCGTTTTGCCCCCAATGTATGCGTCCCGCTCGAAAACAGGGTTCGATGATGTCTGAGAATTTCGGGGACGTCTTTCCAAGGTTGCGCCGCTTTGTTCCATCGACGTTGCTCGATGGCCCGTGGTGGGACCGCCTGGTGGAGCGCGTCGGGGAGCTTCCCGGCTGGCTGACCCTGAATTACGCGGCCTTCGAGTTCCGGCTGGGAGACCCCGCGCCCGCCGCCGATTATTTCGTCTCGGTCGCGCCCGGGCGTCCGTCCATGGAGTATTACGTCCACCTCGGCGAGGCCGCAAAGCCCGACTCCGCGGAGGCGGCCCTCGGCCGCGTCTACGCCCTGATGAACGGGACGCCCTCCCCTTCCGAATCGTCTCTCGTCGGCTGGTTCAGGGCGTCGATGCTCGGATACGACATTGCGGAGGTTCCCCGGAGCCGGCGACCGGCCCCGGGCGTGTTCCTGGCGCTCAAGCCTCAATCCGAACTGGACGAAGACGCCGCTGGTTCAAGAACGCCCCGCCGCCTGGCCGCCACCATAGCGAGCGCCGTGGGGTGGGAGGAGGACGAGGAGGAGCGCCTCGCCGTAGAGCGGGCCTTCGCCGCCCTGCCTCGCACCGGCGTGGTGGATCAGATCGGCGCCGCACCCGAGCGCGGGCCGCGCTTCATCCGCCTGATAGTGGACGGGGTGAAATTGCGCAACGTGCCCGCATTCCTGAAACGGCTGAAATGGGACGGCTCCACCCAGAAAGTGATGGACACGCTGGAGGAGATGCGCGATATGACGCCTGTTTTCCGGCTGGCGATCGACGTCTCCGCGAGCGGCGTGGGGCCGCGCCTGGGTCTCGAGATGTACAGGCCGAGAAAACCCTCGAACCTCGACTACTGGCTGACATCCGGGCGCAACGCCTGGCGTCCCGTTGTGGACTACCTGGAGCAGATGAAATGGTGCCTGCCGGAGAAAGGAGACGGTCTCCGCGCCTTCCCGGGAATCGAGCGGCTTTTCGAGGAAAAGGGCATGTCCATCCTGTATAAGGGAATCAACCACTTCAAGCTGTCCATCGAGGGCGACGCCGTAGAAGCCAAGGCCTACGCCGCCCTCGCCTACTTCCGGCTCTACGCCGACTCGGAGGGGGAAGGCGGCGACGCGTGACGGGGGGATGACGGGCGGCCCGCCGTCTCCCGAAAATCCGCGCCCGCAGTGGGTGCGTATATGCGCCCCTCAAACCCGTAAATTAAGATAAATATAGATAAATTCCTGAAAATTTATCTCATTGAATTATATGAGGTTAAGTCGAATCCACCCCGCAGATTGACACCTTGGGGGCCCCTACATAATATCAGGACATTCTTGGGAAGAGGCGTCCGGATCATCGATGAGGAGTGGATATGGGAACCGGGAAAAGGGTGTGCGCGTTGGGTTGTGTGGTGCTGGCGGCGGTAGTTTTTCTCCCCTCTTTCTCCGCGGGCCAGGACGAGCAGACGCTGCGAGGCGTTCAAAGGGTGCGCGTACGGACGATGAAGAGCATCAGCCGCGCGATGCGCCGCGTCAAGGTCTATTCGAAAAAGGCGAACTACGAGCGCGTCGCGGCAGCGGCGGAGGAAATCGCGCTGCTCTCGGCGGCAATTCCTTATCTGAGCCCCAAGGGCAGCGCTTTCGGTAAGACGCGGATCAAGACGGAAGTCTGGAGCCGGTTCGACGATTACACGAAAATTGCGAGAGACTCGGCAAAAATCGCGAGAGACCTCGCCAGGGCGGCCCGGGCGAAGGACAAAAACGCCGTTCTCAAGACGTTCAGCGCCTTGTCCGACAGCTGTACGCAGTGCCACAAGCCGTACCGGAAGAAGAAAAGAAAGTAGACCCAAGCCCTCTTCCATCAACAGATTCGAGGACACGCTTGATAACCCGGCCCACCATCCCAGGGCCCGACCCGGATACGAAGCCGCCGAAATTCAAGGTCCCCGAGGGGGCGGCGGATTGCCATTTTCATATTTTCGGACCTGAGACGGACTATCCCTACACGGAGCCGAGGCGCTACACGCCCCTTCAGGTACTGGAGAACGACTACCGGAAGATGGCCGACGTTCTCGGCTTGGAACAGGGCGTCGTGGTGCAGGCGAGTCCTTATGGTTCGGATAACGCAAGAGTGCTCGAGGCGATTCGCATCCTGGGGCCGGGCTATGTGGGCGTGGGCGTGGTGGATGCAGACGCCTCCGACGAGCGGCTCGATGAGCTGAGCCGGCTCGGCATCCGGGGGACCCGCATCAACTCGGCTTCGGGGGGTAGAAGCGGAATTGAGCGGATGGGGGAGTTGGCTCCAAAAATAAAGGATTTCGGCTGGCACATGCAGTTTCACATCCATGCCGGGCAATTGCCCGAATACGAAGAAAAGATACGGAAGCTGCCGGTCGACGTAGTATTCGATCACATGGGTCTTTTTCCGGCGGACATGCCGATCACGCACCCTGATTTCCAGATGTTGCTGCGTTTGCTCGAAAGAGGCGACGTATGGGTGAAGCTGAGCGGCGCCGAGCGCATCTCCAGGAGCGGCGCCCCTTACCGCGACGCCATCGCCGTGGCGCGCGCCCTGATAGACGCCGCGCCCGAGCGGGTGGTGTGGGGTACGGATTGGCCGCACACGAACGTGAAGCCCACGATTCCCAACGACGGCGATCTGATGGACCTCCTCGCGGAATTCGCACCCGACGAGCAAGTGCGCAGGAAGATACTGGTGGAGAATCCCTGCGCGCTCTACAAGTTCGGGGAGGGGGACGCCCCCTGAGGCGGAGTTGTTGAAAAGTCACGTTTTCTTGATTTGGCGTGTGCAACCGACCGGGGAGGGATCCGTAGGGGGGGTTGGTTTTCAAGGCAAGGGGAGAACGAGCGGGGCGGGTTTTTCAACAGCCCCGCGGCGGGAGGCCTTCGCGGCTCAACCCCCCAGCTTTTCCTGGAGTATCTCCTGTAAGGCTTTGGGGTTGGCTTTGCCTCCCGTCGCCTTCATCGCCTGGCCGACGAAAAAACCCATGAGCTTCGTTTTTCCGCCCCGGTAGGCTTCGACTTCTTCGGGGTTCGACGCGAGTACGTCCTCTACAACACCTTCAATTGCGCTCGTGTCCGTGATCTGCCTGAGGCCTTTTTCCTCCACGATGGTTTCCGGGTCTTTCCCGCTCTCCGCCACCTGGTCGAACACCGTCTTCGCGATTTTTCCGCTGATGGTGCCGTCGTCGATGAGCGAGAGCATTTGGGCCAGCCGATCGGGAGATACGGGGCATTCCTCGATGGCGATTTTCTTCTCGTTCAACAGGCGCAACACGTCGCCCATCACCCAGTTGCTCGCCGCCTTGGCCTGTTCTTTCCCTGTTGCCGCAACGACCCGGTCGAAATAGGCGGCCAGTTCCTTCTCCGCCGTGAGAACTTCCGCATCGTATCGGGGGAGGCCGAATTCGTCTTGAAAGCGTATGCTTTTCGCGTCGGGAAGCTCTGGTAGTTCCGCACGGACTTCATCAAGCCATTCCGCGTCCACGGTGAGGGGCACCAAATCGGGATCCGGGAAATAGCGGTAATCATGTGCATATTCCTTCGATCGCATTCCCCGCGTCACGCCGGCGGATTCATCCCAAAGCCTGGTCTCCTGGTGAATGACGCCGCCCGAATCGAGTATTTCTCTCTGGCGCTCCTCTTCGTACTCGAGCGCGCGCCTTAAGTTCCGGAAAGAGTTCATATTCTTGATTTCCACTTTCTCGCCGAATTTCTCCGAGCCTTGCGGCCTGAGGGAGATGTTGGCGTCACACCGCAGGCTGCCCTCCTGCATGTTGCCGTCGGAAATATCCAGGTAGCGCACCAGGGTCCTGAGTTTCCGCATATA
>VXPH01000119.1 GCA_009839615.1 Nitrospinota bacterium | reverse complement strand
CCCCCCCCCCCCCCCCCCCCTGCTCGGGCGTTAATTAATTGCCCTGGCCCCCCGCCGGGGAGGGGGTGTGTGTTTTTTTTCTTGCCCCCCTGACAAGGGGGGGTAGGGGGGGTTGGTTTTATGGGTGGTAGAATGACGAGCGGAGCGGGTTTTTCAACAACCCCTCAAAGGGGGAGTGATTGGTTGACGTTCTGCAACGGGGAAGTGTTGTCTCCATTCTCCTCCGGGCGATGTAATGCGCCGAATCACGAAAACGAAGTTCTTCAACAACCCCCAATGCGTCTCTTGCACCGGACATCCCGCCCGCTTTTATGCTAAGAACAAACTGAATTGAATCGGTTTTGGCGGAAAGGCAACGCGAGGAGGAGAGAGCGACGCATGAGCCAGCCCCCCGGTTTCGATGAAAAAGCGGCCCGGCGCGTCGAGGCCGTATACACGACGGCGGACGTGGCCGCCCAGCGGGACATCCTTCTGGAAATTGTCGCTCCCCGGCCGGGTGAGCGCGTGCTCGATTTGGGTTCCGGCCCCGGCTTCATGGCGCTGGAGGCCGGGCGCATGGTGGGGGAGGGGGGCGCCGTTTTCGGCGTGGACAAGAGCGCGCCCATGCTCGCCCTGGCCGAGAAGCGCTGCGCGTCTCAGCCGCACGTGTCGTTCCGGGAGGCCGATGCGCTGCGCCTTCCTTTCGAGGACGGCGGTTTCGATGCGGCCATCATTTCACAGGTGTATGAATACGTCACCGAGATGGAGGCCGCCCTGGCGGAGCTTTTCCGCGTGCTGCGGCCGGGCGGCCGCGCCCTCATCATGGACACCGACTGGGGTTCGCTCGTCTGGAACGCGCAGGACGCCGTGCGGGCGAAAAGGATTTTCAGGGCGTGGGACGCGCATCTGGCGGACCCCCACCTGCCGAGAAGGTTATCGTCCCTGCTCAAATGCGCCGGCTTCGAGATTGTAGACGCAAGGGTTTTGCCGCTTCTCAATACGGAGTATCCTGCGGAGAACTACAGCCACGGCATGGTGAGCGTCATCGTGCCCTTCGTCATCCGCAGGGGCGGCGTGCCGAAAGAAGAGGCCAAGGCCTGGGCGGAGGATTTGACGGTGCTGGGCGAGCGCGGGGAGTATTTTTTCAGCCTCAACCGCTACGCCTTTCTGGCGAGAAAACCAGGGGCCTAGAATGGACAGGTTCATCGACAGCCACAATCATCTGCATGGATTCAGCTTCGACGACTGGGAACTCCAGGGCATGTGCGGGATGGTGGGTTCCGTCATCTCCTGCGGCAACCCCCACGTGCACCGCGAGATTTGGAAGCGGGCGCCGGAGCCGGAAGACGTGAGGAGGCTTTGGGAGAGCCCCTTGAGGATGGCCGAAGCCGCCGAGGCCAAACACCACATACGCGCCATGTGCGCCGTAGGCGTCAGCTCGATGACGCGGGTGGACGGCTGGGAACGGCTCATCGACGAGCTTCCCGGCTATCTGGAGAACGAACGGGTGGCTGCCCTGGGCGAGGTGGGCCTCGATCCGGGGCAATATTTCGGATTTTCATGGGAGTTGGAAGATCAGGCCAGATGCCTCGAAGCGCAGGCGCGCCTCGCGGCGGAACTCAAAAAGCCCCTGATGCTCCACACGCCCACCTACAAGAACCCGAAGGAGTTTCTGGGCGGCGTGGACACGCAAGGAGAGGTTTCGCCCGAGGAATTCAGGCTCCATTACCTGAAGATGGACCTGGAAATCATCGACGCGGCCGGACTCGACCACTCACTGCTCGTTATCGACCACGTGGATGCGACGATAGTGGATTTCGTTCACGAAGAGACGGGCGCATGGTGCGCGACGAGCCTCGGCAGCCGCCTGCGGCCGATTCCCCCATCCGCCGTCGTGGAATGGGTGCGGCGCCACGGGGCGGGGCGCATCATGCTCAACTCCGACCTCATCCCCTACACTTCGAACGACCTTTACTGCATCCCCCGGGCGATCCGCGCCATGCGCCGGGGTGGCATCGCCGAGTCGGAGATCGAAAAGGCGGCCTTCGGCAACGCGAACGCGCTCTTCGGTTTCGGCCTCTAGATCAGTCCAGCACCGCCACGGCGCGCACGGGCGAGCCCGTGGCGTCCTTCAGCTTGATGGGCAGGCACAGGAAGGTGAAGCGCTTGCCCACCAGGCGCCTGGGAATCACCAGATTCTCCGTGTTGAGCATTCCCCGCTCCTTGCACACCTGGTGCGAGGGGTAGGGTTCTTCCGATTCGGGGAACATCTGCGTGGGGTTTTCTATCGTGAACGCCTCACAGCCGATGTTGCGAACCCCCCGATCGGCGAGATACTCGGTGGCGGGCCGGCTGAGTCCCGCGAATTCCTTCCACCAAACATCGGGGTTCGGGTCCTTGAAGGACTTCTCGAAATGGCCCGTGTAGTACAGGAAGGCGTCGCCCTCCTCGATGGAAAGCCCGTGTTTTTCCAGTTCGCGCTCGATGTGTTCGGTCTCGATGTAGGTCTTGGGCGCGACGTCCGAGAAATCCACGCAGATCGCGCTCGAATAGAAGCGATCGAGCGGCAACCGGTCGATGGAGGGCGCGTCTCCGGGCACGTAGTGGTTCAGGGCGTCCACGTGGCTTCCGGTGTGGTCCGACAGCGTGAGCTTCATGGCCGCGAAGGAGAATTTCCCGAGAAATTTCTTCGAAGATTCCTCGTGCGTCATCATCGGCTCAATGGCCACTTTGGGATGGAACGGACGCTCGAAACCGCTCGCCGCCACAGTCTGTGAGAGGTCGATCAATTCCATGAAATTTTATCCTTTCCGCATAAAACGCGAATCAAGTCTCTACCTTCAGGCCATCATGGTCTCGACGGGCGCCCAGAAGCGGTCGATCGCCAGATCCTCGGCGATCGCGTTGGCGCAGTTGTAACCCGGCGCTCCCGTCACCGCGCCGCCCACGTGTGAACTCGAACCGCACAGATACAGCTTCCCGATCGGCGTGCGGAAGTCGCTCACGTCCGGATGCGGGCGGTTGTAGCCCAACTGCTCGGGAATGTAGGCGCCCACATGGTGGCTCGCGCGGACGAAGTTCGGGTTCATGCGCACGATGTCGAGGGGCGTGTAGAGATAGCTGCCCATGATGTTGTCGTGGTTGATGTTGGGCGCATACGGCGTCCAGGAGTCGATGAAGTGCTGGGTGTACTCCTCGCGTCGCGCGTCCCACGCCTCGGCTCCGCCGTCTTTGAGCTCGAAGGGCGCGAAGGGCCACCAGTAGCCCACGTGCGTTCCCTCGGGCGAATAGGTCGGGTCGAAGTGGCTGTTGCTGCCGCCGTTGCCCATGAGCTTGGGCAGTTCACCCTCGTGGATCGTCTCGAAGCACGCGTCGATCTCCTCGGTTGAGTCCGCGCCCCAGAAGATGTTGAACGTCTTGTTGATGTCGGGCTCGAATTTCGCGGCCGCGAAGTCGGGCGCTTCCTTGAGAGCGAGGTGGATGGTGCACAGCCCGTGGCTCGCCCACTGATATTCGAGCGCCGCTCTGGCGAGCTTGCCGCCGAAGTAATCCTCTCCGGCCAGCCTCACCGTGAGCGGCCAGTTCACCCCGCTCGCCACGAACTCGGTGGCCTCGATGCGGGTGCCGTCATCCAGAATGACGCCGGTGGCGTCGCCGCTTTCGACCGTGATCTCACGAACCTCTGAATTCGTGAACACCTTGCCGCCGCCCCGCGCGACCACGCGCTCGAGCGCCCGGGTGAAGTTCACCGAACCGCCCACGGGCAGGGCGAAGCTCGCGATGCGCGAGAAGATGCGAGGGAAGAAGATGCCGGTCGTGGGCGTATTTTCGAGGGTGAAGGAGCCCAGGAATAGCTTGAACAGCACGCGCAACCTGTCGTCTTCGAAGTGCTGGTCCACCGCCTCGTACATGCTGAGGTTCGCATAGCTCAGGAACTCACGCCCCAGCGGCCCCGCGAAGCGTTCTTTCAGTTCTTCGGGCGGCAGGGGGGCGCAGTACATGAACGAAGTGATGATGTCGAGCATCCCCTCGGTGAACTTGATGTGGAGGTCGCGGTAGGTTCTCGCGTCGTTTTTGTTGATGCGCTCGATCGACTTGACGGTCTTCTCCACGTCGCGGTGGATGACGAACGCCGTGCCGTCGCTGAAGGCGCAGCCTTGCTGAAACTCCGGATAGATCATGCTGAAGCCGTATTCGTGGAGTTCCAGATCGCGCAGGATGGGGCTTCTCTCCAGACCCACGTAGTAGTTCGAATGCAGGTTGTGTTTGAAGCCCGGCAGGGTGACTTCGTGCGTGGAGCAGCCCCCGCCGGCGACGCCGGAGCGTTCCAGAACGGCCACCCTTTTCCCGGCTTTCGCCAGATAAGCGGCGCATACCAGGCTGTTGTGCCCGCCGCCGACGAACAATCCATCGTAAGATTCGGTCATGATCCTTCTCCTCTGCAAGGACTCAGCCTCACGGGCTGCTTACGAACTTGTCTGTATGTGCCGCTATTCTGCCCTTTTGCGCGTGATTTCTCAATCCTCGTTTTCCTCTCCGGCCTCGGGAATGCAGGCCGTGGCGTCGATTTCCACGAGAAAATCCTCCGAAGCCAGCCCGTCGACGATAACGCCCGTGCTCGCGGGCGCATGGGGGCCGAAGTATTCCGCGATCACCGCGTAGACGGGTTTGCGGTACGCCCTGTCGGTGATGTAGTTCGTGAGCTTCACGACGTGGGAGAGGTCGCCGCCCGCCTCGGCGAGAAGCTGACGGATGTTCTCGCATGCCTGGCGGGCCTGGGCGGCGGCGTCGCCGCGCGCGGGCGGGGCGCCGTCCAGCCCCTCTCCGGTCTGGCCCGAGAGATAGAGTGTCCGGCCCGCCAGAAGGGCCTGGGAGTAGCTCCCCGCCCCGGCGGTCACCTGCGTCGTGTGGAATTTTTGAAATGGCATGGCGTGGTCTCCATGAATCAGCGGAAAAACCGCGATGGGAGAGCGGAGGCTTTCTTGTCGTCCGGATGGATATACTGGTTCGAACGGCAGAGGGATCCAGCGAGCAGGGCGTCTGCGCCTGCCCGCGCGCTCGTTATTCCATGTCGAACATCGCCGTGGACGCGACCTCGATCAGGTTGTTTTCAGGGTCTCTGAAGAAGATTTGCGGATATCCGTAGGGCTCGTCGTGAAACGGGATGTCGTTGGCTTTAAGCCTCTCCTTCATCCCCTCCAGATCCTCGGTCACCATCCCGATGTGGTGGTCCATGTAGCCGTCCTCGTTGTCGCTGATGGAATGCTTGACGTGCGTGTCGCTCACCTTGGCGAGGTGGATCTGGTGGTCCGCTCCCGCCTCGAACCAGTAGCCCGGGAAGGGGAAGTGGGGCCGCGGCATTTCGGGCAGTCCCAGGATTTCGTTATAAAACTTGTGCATGGCCGGCAAATCCCGGCAATAGAGGCTGAAATGCTGCAGGAACTTGATTTTGGACATCGGCGTCTCTCCTTGGGTTGTCGTGTTCTCTCTCACACTAATAAAGCTCTTTTCCCTCTCTGGCAAGGCGCGGCTTGCGCCGGGGATACTCAAATCCGTCTGATTGTCGTATCCTGCGGAAAACACCAAACTGGAGGATTTCCCCATGGCGGGTCGTTTCGTGATCGACAACGCCTGCGTCCTCACGCAGAACGATGCGCGCGAGGTCATCCCTCGCGCGTCGGTGCTGGTCGAGGACGGCCGGGTCGCCGAGATTTCGGAATCCGGGATAAGCGCGGGCGCTGCACGGGTGGTCGACGCCGAGGGCATGGCCCTCATGCCGGGGCTGGTGAACGCCCACAGCCACATCATGTGCATTCTGCTGCGCGGCGGCCTGGGCGCGGACAGGCGGCTGATGGACTGGCGCCTGAACGTCATGGCGCCCGGCCAGGTGGCCTATACGCCGGAGGATGCGGCGCTCTCCGTCAAGCTCTTCGCGTGCGAGGCGATTCGCTCGGGCACGACGGCGGTGGTGACGAACGAGCGTATCCCGGTTCCGCTGGCCGAGGCGATGATAGAGGCCATGGACGACTCGGGCATGCGGAGCGTTTTCGCCCTGAGCTTCAACGAGATGTCGCCCCAGGGGAAACTCGCCGAGCGGGCGCACTCCCACATCGCCGCCTGGGGCAAGACCTTTCCGCCCAGCCTCAAGACGCGGGATGAGGTTTTCGAGGAGACATCCCACCTGGTGGATAAATACCACGGCCGCTCGGGGGGCCGCGTCCTCGTCTGGCCGGGGCCGAACATCCCCGTCTACGTGAAGCCCGAGACGTTCCGCGAGGTGGACGAATGGGCCGGCGAGCGCGGCCTTCGCGTCTCCACACACGTATCGGAAGACCCGATGGAATCGGAAGTGGGCGGCCTTCCCGTCGTGCAGCATCTGGCGGCCTGGGGGCTGCTCTCGGAGCGCCTGGTGGCGGGCCACTGCATTCACCTGAGCGAGGAAGACATTCGCCTCCTCAAGGAATCGGGGACGCAGGTGGTGCATCTGCCGTCCAGCAACATGTATCTGGGCTCGGGCGTGTCGCCCGTGCCCCGGATGCTGGGCTATGGCATCCCCGTGGCCCTGGGGACGGACAACGCGAACTGCAACGATCTGGCCAACATGTTCTGGGAGATAAGGCTCGCCTGCCTGCTCCACAAGGGGATCCAGCAGGACCCCGCCGCCATCACGGCCCAGCAGGTGCTCGACATGGCCACCCGGAACGGCGCGCGCGCCCTCGGCCTGGAAGCCGAGATAGGCAGCATCGAGGTGGGCAAGCGGGCGGACATGATTCTGCTCGACATGAGCGGCCCCCACATGCACCCGAATCATCATCTGCCGTCCGTTCTCGCGTATCAGGCCCACGGGACGGAGGTTCGCTGGGTCTGGGTGGACGGCGAACCGCTCATGGAGGCGGGGCGCCTGGCCAGGGCAAGTGAAGATGAGGAACGCGCGATTCGAGAGGAAGCGCAGGCGGCGTCCGCGGCCATCGTCGAGCGCGCGGGTCTGATGGTTCCCGGGGCTTGAGGCGGCGTTCGTGCATCCTGCGCCCTTGATGAATAAGGAGGTTTGATGATTTCGGCGTCTGCTCGCTCTTGTGCAGGCGCGATGATGCTTAAGTCTCAGACAAATACGGAGGAGGTGGACTCGTGTTTGATACCCAGGTGGTGAAGTTCCAGATGTCGGGACCCGAGGACGTCTCGGGCCTCGCGGAGGCGGTGGCCGAAGGCCGCATCCAGGCGGCGGACATTCAGGCCGTCATCGCCAAGACGGAGGGCAACGGGCGGGTGAACGACTATTCGAGGCCCTACGCGCTCCATTCTTTTGAAGACTACATGATGGAGAAGCTCGGTCTCACCCGCACCGAGGTGCAGGGCATGTGCGCCATGGTGATGTCGGGCGGCTGCGAGGGGGTCATGAGTCCCCACGCGGTGGCGTTTTCGAAAACCGACGTGGGTGAGGCGGAAAGCCCCGGGGAGAAGCGCCTCTCCATGGGTGTCGCCTTCACCAGAGAGCTTCTGCCCGAGGAACTTGGCACGATGGCGCAGGTGGACATCGTAGCCGAGGCGGCGGCGGAGGCGCTCGATAAGGCGGGCGTGGATTCGCTGGATGATGTGGGCTACGTGCAGGTGAAGTGCCCGCTTTTGACGTCGGACCGCATCAACGACGCGGCCTCGCGCGGCAAGAAGGTGGTCAGCACGGACACCACCCGCTCGATGAGCCTCTCGAACGGCTGCTCGGCCCTGGGCGCTGCGGTGGGCATCGGGGAGGTCGCGCGCGATTCGTTCGAGATATCCGACGTTTGCAGCCGGGGCGACCTGTATTCGGAGATGATTTCCTGCTCGGCGGGCGTGGAACTCATGCGCTCGGAAGTCGTCGTCCTGGCGAACTCCTCCCAGTCCGTGAGCCGCTACAAGATCGGCCGCGCGGTGATGCAGAACCTGATCGACGCGGACGCCGTCCGGCAGGCGATGAAAAACGCAGGGCTCGCTTTCGACGGCCTCCCGAGCCAGGAGGATTTGAGCCGGGTGGTGCACGCATTCGCCAAAGCGGGCGCGCCGTGGGACGGCAGGCTTTTGGGCAAGCGCGTCACGCTGCTCACGGATTCGGTTCTGGGCACGCGGCCCGTGCGCGCTGTGGCGAACGCCGTCATTGCCTCCGTGGTGCAGGACCCGGCGGTCTACGTCTCCGCCGGTCTCGTATTCCATCAGGGCCCCGTGGGCGGCGGCGTGGTTTCCGCCATCATCGAGGCGTGAGATTGCGTGAAGGGTAAAATGGTCAGGGAGAAGGACGCCTGAAAAATTTTGATGGTAAGGTGTTGAAATATATGGAACTGTGATCTGCTGGCGCTTTTGAGGACAAAAAATTCTTGACACGATTCCGGGCCTTTGCTAGGATTTGAGAGTACAAATCGAAAGTAGCAAGAGGAGGGCTGTCATGGTAAGAAACTTGATAGTAACCGCCTACAACACATCTCTCCGGAGGGTACTGAAAACGGCTCACCACCGGAAGAGGGTTCTGAAAAAACCCTAAACTGCCCCTTGGTGTTACCTGAAACGGGACATTGAGGGAAATTCAAAAACAGCAGGCGGCGTCGACGGGCGCCGCCTGTTTTTTTGTAGAAACTCTCCGCGAATCAGCCGTTGTAACGCACCGCCAAGCTCCAAGCGGCTCCCCCGCTACTCCCCGTGCCCCGGCGGACGGCCGCGATTCATCTCGTCGGGTTCTTCGGCGAACTCCATGCGGTTCTTGATGGCGTCTATCGTGAAATCCTCCTTGTCACCGGCCAGCTCCGGGTTCCACATCGGGTAGAACACTTCGAGCGCCATTCCCGGCTCATCGCTCACCAGTTTCAACGTGTGCATCGCGCCCGCCTTGACGTGCACCACGTCGCCCGGCCCGATGCGCCGCACCTCGTCTTCGAGCGTGAACTCCCACTCGCCCGCCTGGATGTAGAAGAACTCCTCGTGGTCGGGATGGTTGTGCAGTTTCGAGGGCGTGCCGCCCGGCTCGGTGATCAGGTGCTGCATCTGGATGTTGTCGCCGAAAATCCGCCTGTGCGCGACGCCGGGGCGATCGTGGCTCAAGGGGAGCATGTCCCAGTTGTAGAAACTCATAACGCCTCCTGTGGGTGAGGAAAAATGATCGCTTTCGAGCGGAGAGGCTTCGATGCGCCCGGCCCGCCCGTTGTCTGCGAACGATGCGCGATCATTCTAGGGGCAGGGGCGGGGGTAAGACAATCGGTGCGCTCATCCGCACGAAAAAAGAGCGGGACGCCCCGATCCGCATGGCCCCGCGCGCCGCTCTGGGGTAGACTGGAGTCCCTTCGCTTATATCTTTGCGCTTTTTCAGGGAGAGGAGATGGTCATGCGGTTCTCCGTTGCGGGCGGTGATGGGCACGACCAGGGGACGGACGCCCTGGTTCGCCTTATGAGGAAAGACGAGAAGGACGAGCATCTCGAAAAAACCCTGGGCGGCGCGCTGGCCTCCTTGCGCGAGCGCAAGGTGTTCGAGGGGAAGGAGGGGCAGGTCTCCGTCTTGCCGATGCCCGAGGGAGGAGGACCCGAGTTCGTGATTCTCGCAGGGATGGGCGACGCGGCTACGCCGGAGTCGGTTCGCTGCGCGTCCGCGCTGGCGGCGAAGCGCGCGCGCGCGGAAAGGCTCGGGAGCATCGCCGTCTCGGTTTCCTCCCTCGTGGATGAGGGCCTCGATGCGCGCGGGGCGGCCCAGGCGATTGTGGAGGGTGCAGGCCTCGGCCTCTACCGGATGGATAGGTACAAGAACGCGGACGGGGAGGAGAAAACGGAAGTCTCGCGGGCCGTTTTGTGTGGCGGGCCGAATAAGAACCTGAGCGCGATGCGGCGCGGCGTGCGCTACGGGCGCGCCCTGTGCGAGGGAACGAACTACGCGCGCGACCTCATCAACACGCCCAGCAACGAGAAACGCCCGCCCGCACTCGCCGATATGGCGCGCGCGATGGCGCGGCGGGAGGGCCTTCGCTGCCGCGTGCTGGATGAGAAGCAGATGGAAAGAATGAAGATGGGCGCGCTCCTCTCTGTAAGCCGGGGCAGCAGTGAGCCGGCGCGCATGGTCATCCTGGAGTACAGGCCCCAGGGTTCCAGGACGAAACCCATCGCCTTCGTCGGCAAGGGGGTGACGTTCGACACCGGCGGCATATCCATCAAGCCGAGCGGCGGGCTCGAACTCATGACGACCGACATGAGCGGGGCCGCCGCCGTGCTGGGCGCGATGCTCGCCGTCGCGCGCTCGAAGCCCCGCGTGCCTGTGGTGGGCGTGGCCGGCCTCGTGGAGAACATGGTGGACGGCGACGCCACGCGGCCCGGCGACATCGTGCGCTCGATGAAGGGAACGACGGTCGAGATCCACAACACCGACGCCGAGGGCAGGCTCGTGCTCGCCGACGCGCTCCACTACACGCGCGAGAAGTACAAGCCCCAGTGCATGATCGATCTCGCCACCCTGACGGGCGCGTGCATGGTGGCGCTCGGCCAGAAGGTGACGGGCATGTACGGGACGCACGGCGAGTTGCTGGAGCGCGTGCGCGACCTGGGCGAGCGCACCGGCGACCGCGTCTGGCACATGCCGCTCTTCCCGGAATACGGCGAGGCGATGAAGGGCAGGATCGCCGACATGTGCAACATCTCGGGCGGCCGCTGGGGGGGCGCGAACACCGCCGCCGCCTTCCTGCAGCACTTCGCCGACGAGACGCCCTGGGTGCACCTCGACATCGCGGGGCCCTCCCATACCTCGAAGGCCGAACCCTACCGCCCCGAGGGCGGCACCGGCGTGGGCGTGCGGATTCTCGCGGAGCTGGCGACGGCCTGGAAGCGCCTCACGCCCCAGGAGGGCAAGGCCTACGGGTGTTAGGGGTCCATGCGCGGGGTGTGAGAACAAAACGCCGCAGGGCGTCGTCAACCCGCTTCCTGACCAACCAGGCAACCGCGCACTGCAAACCGTTGCAGGCCGGGCATTCAGCCCGAGCGGCGCTCGTGCTCGTCGAGGCGCGTCGCCATTGGGCGGGCTTCTGACTGGCTGTTGCCGGACGGTCTGCGACCTTGCGGGCGGTCTGAGCCATCCTCCACGCGGCTTGATGCTGCATGCAGTGGCATGTACTTGAATAGTCGCCTGCCTGACGAAAGGGAGAAGCCATGGACCTGGATGTCGAACGCCTCCTCGGCGCCGTGGAGCGCACAGTGTCGGCCCTGGAGCGCGATGGACAGGCTGCTCGCGCGGTCACCCTCGCCCGCAGCTACGCGACGACAGTGGAGGACCTCTGGGACGCCGTGACGAGCGCGGAACGAATCCCGCGCTGGTTCCTGCCGGTCAGCGGCCGCCTCGAACCCGGCGGTCGCTACCAACTGGAGGGAAACGCAGGCGGCACGATCAGGCACTGCGAGCCTCCCTCGCATCTCGGGCTGACGTGGGAGTTCGGCGGTGACGTGAGCTGGGTGGAGGCGCGTCTGGGAAACGAGGGTACCGGCCGCTCGCGCCTTGCGATTACGCATACCGCGCTGGTGTCGGACCACTGGCGCAAGTTCGGTCCCGGTGCCGTCGGCGTAGGTTGGGAGATGGGCTTGCTGGGGATGGAACTGCATCTCACGCGACCGGACGAACCCAAGTTGGACGGGGCAACGTTCCACACGACTCGTGACGGAAAGGCGCTCATCCTCGGAAGCAGCGCGGCGTGGGGCCGGGCGGCCGAGGCAGCGGGAACGGACCCCGACGTTGCGCGCGCAGCGGCGCAGCGCACGGCGGCCTTTTACACGGGCGACACGGTCGCGCCGGATTGATGCACGCTTTCGACCCGGGCGCGTTGGGATTCGTTCAACGGGCGCGGATCACGAAGAACTCGTAGCCATAGAATTCCGAGTAGGCATGCCAGATGTCTATTTCCCGCTGGCAATGGTCCGCTAGCTCCTGTGCGTCCGGTGCGTCGTGGTGAGTCGTGGTGAGTCGTGGTGAGTCGTGGTGAGTCGTGGTGACGCTCGCGGAATCTGGTCACGTTGTCTTGCAGTGGCCGGTAGTAGTCGTCCCACCACGCCGACGCGGGGAGCGAGAAGCGCCCGACCGTCTCGTAGCCGCACGCCTCGATGGCTTCCAGGAGCGCGGAGGCGTCGCGGATAGCCGGGTACTCCCGGCTCCAGAACGCTGCACATGCGGCGGGCGGTTCGGGCTTCCGCCAGCACACCTCCGTCAGCGCGACGTGCCCGCCTCGCCGCAGCAACCGGCGCCAGTCGCGCAGGCCCGCTTCGACGCCCATGTTGTAGATGGCGCCCTCGCACCAGATCAGATCGAAGGAGCCGTCTGCGAAGTCGAGTCGGCGCATGTCCGCCACGCGGGCTTCCAGTCGATCCGCGATGCCGAGTTCATGCGCCTTGCGGTTCAGCGCGTCGATGAACGGGGGGTGGATGTCGACGGCGACGATGTGCGCCGGCGAACTGTCCGCCAGAACCAGTGTCTGGGCGCCGGTCCCGCAGCCGACGTCGAGCACGCGGGACCGCGGCCCGACATCCGGGACGAACCCGAGGGCCCGTCGCGTGCTCGCTGCTGTTCCCGGCCCCTGCCGGGGCAGTCCACTGAACAGTTCGTAGAGCAGGGAGGTGGCTCGATCCGGCGGCATGACAGCTCCTGTCGTTGGTCTTCGAGACGGGCCGACGCCCCCGTCGGGAGACGAAATCCTGTAAAGGCCAACCGGGCCGGCTCTGTCGGTCCCCATAGAGAGTATAAGGCTTTCTGTTTGACTACAGTCGCGAGCGTCTGAGCACTTACTCCACAACAAACGCCTTCGAGACGGGGCGGCTGGTGTCGTTCCAGCCGGGGATGATGAACGAGGAAGGCCCGGGCAGGCCGCCCGCCACGAGGAGCGTGACGTCCTCGGGCTCTCTGATCATGGGCGCCATGCACGCATCGTCGTCGTGATCCACCCACGCGGGCCACTCGCTCTTTTCTTTCCCCCGGTAGCGTCCGCCGCGCTTGAGTAGTCCCACGGGCAGGCCGGCGCGCTCTGCGATGCCTTTTTTCGCGTCGTCACGGCTGTATCCGTGATCGGCGAGAAGCTGCGCGTGCTCCGGTCCCATGATGATGGTAAGTCCCACGCGCGAGTAGGCGTGGCGCGTGCCCATGGTGGCGATGGTGCTCGCAATTGTGGTGAGCACGCCGTCCGCGTGATCGCTCGAATCATCGAGCGCGACGCGCGGACCCTCTCCCGCGCAGGCGGTGACGACATTTTCATCCCTTGCGAATCCACGCTCCTCGGCGAGCGAGGGCCAGGGGCTGATTTCCTCGTTCTCGCGCAGGCAGTAGGCGAACTTGCTGGGACTCCCGAAGGTGCTCATGTCCACCACGCCGGGTATGCCTCCACCCAGGTTCAGGAGCATGAGCCTGAGCGCGCGGCCGATGGTCGCGTTGGCGCGAAAGCCCGGTCCCAGACAGCCCGTGCCGCCGTGTACGCCGATCTCACGGGGGTAGGGGCCGTTCATGACGATGAGCGGGCCTGCCGGGTTCATCGTCGCCTGGATGCCGTTCATGTTGAAGCGTGGGTCCAGAATGCACGAGAGGGCACAAAGAAGCGCCGGGAAGTATTCGGGCTGACAGCCCGCCATGACGGCGTGGAGCGCGACGGCCTCCACCGTCGCGGGATGGTTCGCGGGCGGCACATGGCCGATGAGTTGATCCGGCGCGTGGCCGGCGAGCATGTCCGCCAGACGTTCTTCGGTCGGGACCACGACGGGCAGGCCGTCGGACCAGGGCTGCGCGAAGAAATGCTCGACCGGGTCTGTCGCGTCCGCCATTTGCTTAAGCCTATGCTCTTTCGGCGATGGCGCGGGCACGCGCGAGCACGTTATCGGCGTGCTTGACCATGGCGATGTCGATCATCTTCCCCTGGAAGGAAACCGCGCCCAGCCCTTGCGCCTCGCCCTCGCGGTAGGCTTCGGCCATCTCGGTGTAGTAGGAGATTTCCTCCTCGCTCGGGGAATAGACTTCGTTGAAAATGGGCACCTGCCTCGGGTGGATGGCCGCCTTGCCGGTGTAGCCGAGTTTTTTGGCGAACTCCGCGTCCGCGCGGCATCCGTCATCGTCCTGTAAGCGCATGTAGACGCCGTCGGTAGGGTGGGGCAGGGCTGCTGCGCGCGCCTCGACGAGCACCTTGCTGCGCGTGTAGAGGAGCGTCGTGCCGTCTTCGGTCCAGGTGGCTCCCAGGCTGCGGCAGAGGTCCGCATCCTCCGCGCTGCCCAGATTGACGCCCACCACGCGGTCCGCCGCCTTGCAGATGTCGTAGCAGTGCACGACGCCCGATGCGCTTTCGATCTGGGCGATGACCCCGACCCCGCCTTCTTCCAGCCCGCGCTCGCGCTCGTATTTCGCCAAGAGCGCGTCCGCCGTCCGCACGTCCGCCGCGCTCTCGGGCTTTGGCAGGAAGATGCCGTCGAGTCCCTCCGTCATGATGGCGTCGATGTCTTCTTCGAGCATGCCCGATTCCACGTCGTTCACGCGCACGAGGATGGTGGAGGGGCCGCCGGACGCGTTGCTCGTCTCCGCGATGCCGGCGCGCACGAGTTCGCGCGCCGCTTCCTTCATCTGGGGGGCGACGGAGTCTTCTAAGTCGAACAGGGCGGCGTCCGCCTCGATGGTGGGGCCTTTGCCCACCATCTTCTCGCTCGAACCGGGGATGAAGAGCATGGAGCGCAAGGGGGTGTCGATGTCTGGTCTGGCCATGGGATTTCTTGCTCCTTGTCGTCTTGGTCTCTTGCCGGAAGCAAAGGAACGAAAGTGTCGGGGTTTCCGTATTCAGTATTCCAAAAGGGATAAATCCATGTTCTCGAGTGCTGCGCGGACGTCTGAGATGAACCGGCCCGCTGCCATGCCGTCGTTCACGCGGTGGTCGAAGGTGATCGCCAGTATCATGACGGGCCGAACCGAGGTCGCGCCGTTCGGGAGCGCCACGGGGCGGAGCGCGATGGCGCCGGTGCCGATAATTGCGACCTCGGGCGGGTTGATGATGGGGTTGCCGCCCAGCGCGCCCGAGGCGCCGAAATTGGTGAGCGTGAGCGTGCCGCCCCGGACGTCCTCGGGAGTGAGTGCGCCCTCGCGCGCGCGGGCTCCCAGATCGTCGAGCCGGACGGAAAGCTCTACCAGGTTCATGGCGTCCGCGGATTTCAAGACGGGAACCACGAGGCCGCCCGGGGAGTCAACGGCGACGCCGAGGTTCAAATAGCGCCTGATGGTGAGGGCGTCGTCCTCAAACGTGGCGTTGAATCGCTCGTTTTCTTCGCTTCTCAAGGCGTGGACGATGGCCATGATGAAAAAGGGCGTGTAGGTGAGGTTAAGCCTGTGTTTCTCGCGAAACGCCTCCTTGTTCGCGTCGCGGAAGGCCGAAACGCCGCTCATGTCGACTTCCAGCCAACTGGTGACCTGGGGAATTTCGCGCACCGAGCGGGTGAGGTTCTCGGCGATTCGCTTCCGGACCCTGCTGAGGGGTTCTGTGCGTTCTTCCTGGGTTTCGCTGAGCGGCTCCCAGGACATCTCGATCCTGGGCGGCGCGCCGCCCCCTGCGATGAACGCCTCCACGTCGCGCGCGCTGACTCTTCCTCCCGCTCCCGTGCCTTGAATCCCTGCGATTACGTCAAGACCAATCCCGTGCGCGGCGGCGAGGCGCTGAACGCGCGGAGAGAGCCAGGTTTTCCCCTCTCCTGAGGGACGCGGCGCTTTTTCCAGCCGCGCCGCCGGGATGACGGGTTTTTCCCTGGGCTTAAGCGGCGCGACTGGGGCCGCCCAGTCGCTGGAGGTTTCCTCCGGCTCGGGCGTCTCGTCTGCGACCTCGGTTTCGGTCTCCATGGTCGCAAGCACCTCGCCCACGGGCACGGTTTCTTCCGCTTCGGCCAAAATTTCCGTTATCACGCCGTCGGCGGGGGCTTCGACCTCGAACTCCACCTTGTCGCTCTCTGCGGAGAGGAGCACCTCGCCCTTCGACACCTGATCGCCCACCGCCTTCTTCCAGGTCACCACCGTGCTCTCGTGCACGCTGGTTCCCATGCGGGGCATTCTGATGCGCGCGGTGTACATGCGGGTTCCCTCAAGCGTGGTGGATGAAATCGAGGATTCGTTTTACTTGAAAACCAGGGATTGCGCCAGATGAGGCGGGGGCTAGAACGCGGCGAGATCGCGCAGTTCGTCTACGACTTTCTCCGTGCTGGGCAGATAGGCGCGCTCGAGCGGGGGGCTGAGCGGCACGTGGGCGTCGGGCGCGCCGACCCGGCGGACGGGGGCGTCGAGATACTCGAAGACCTCCTCGCTCACGATGGCGGCCAGCTCGCCGGCCACGCCGCCTCGCTTTCGCGCCTCGTGCAGGAAGAGGATTTTTCCCGTTTTCTTGACGCTTTCGAGGATGGCCTCTTTATCGAGCGGAACCAGGGTTCTCAAGTCGATGACTTCGACCGACACCCCGTCATTCTCCAGCACCTCTGCGGCTTCCAGCGCTTCGAGCACCGTGGTGCCGAAGGTGATGAGCGAGATGTCGTCCCCCTCGCGCAGGGTTTTCGCTTGGCCAAAGGGCACGGTGTAATCGCTCTCGGGGATTTCGGGCCTCAGTACCTCGGGCAGTTCGTCCACCGGATAATTATAGAATTTCTTGTATTCCATGAAGATGACGGGGTTGGGGTCTCTTATCGCTCCCTTGAGCATTCCCTTGGCGTCATGGGCGGTGGTGGGAGCGACGATCTTGAGGCCCGGCGTCCCGAAGAACCATATCTCGGGGTTCTGGCTGTGGAAAGGGCCCGCGCTCACGAGAGCGGCCGCCGGCAGGCGCAAGACGATGGGAACGGGGCCCATCTGCCGATAATGGTTCCCGGCGGCGTAGTCCACGATCATCTTGTAGGATTCGGTGACGAAATCGGCGAACTGAAACTCCACCACGGGCCGCATGCCGCAGAGTGCCGCGCCGATGGCCGCGCCCGTGAAGCCCGCCTCGCTCAGAGGGACGTCCACCACGCGGTCGCGCCCGAATTTCTCCATGAAGCCTTTCGTGATGTAGAAGGCCCCGCCGCCCAGGCCGATGTCCTCGCCCAGGAGGAACACGTCCTCGTCCCGCTCCATCTCCTCCCAGAGGGCCTCGCTCAGCGCTTCGCGGTAGGTGATCATTCGGCAAAGACTCCTTCGGTCAGGCCCGCGGGGTCGGGCATCGGGCTTTTGAGCGCCTCATCTCTCGCGTCTTCCGCGTCTTTTCTCGCTCGCGCGTGCGAGGCGGAGACTTCTTCCGCCGTCATGACGCCGAACTCGATGAGCGCCTCGTCGAGCCGCTTGATGGGGTCGCGCTCGTTGGTCCACTTCTCGAAATGCTCCATGTCCACGTAGTCCGCGAACTTGTCGTACACCGAATGGCCCGCCGCGCGCATTGTGATGCTCTCGATGAGCGTGGGGCCGCCGCCCGCCCTCGCGCGCGCGAGCGACTGGCTGCATACGTGGTGCACCAGGGGCGCGTTCGTGCCGTCGATGAGGAAACCGGGAATCCCGTAGCCGGGCGCCTTCAGCACCAGCGCGTCGCAGGCGTACTGGTCGCTCAGCAGCGTCTTGTAGGCGTACTGGTTGTTGTCGATGATGATGACGAGGGGGAGCTTGCGCACGGCGGCGAAGTTCACCGCCTCGTGGAAATCGCCCGCACTCGTGCCGCCGTCGCCGATGTAGTTGATGGTGGCTTCGCCCTTGCCGCGCGCCTTGGCCGCCCACGCCACGCCCGTGGCGATGGGCACCATGGTGCCGATGTGGCTGATGAGCTGGGTGATGCGCTTGGGGCGGTAGCCCATGTGGAAATTCCCGTCGCGACCGCCCGAGGGGCCGTCGGCGCGTCCGAAGAAATGCGACATGATGCTCCTGGGCGGATGGCCCTTGGCGAGGTGCGCCCCGCAGTTTCGGTGCATCGGCACGAGCCATTCGTGGTCTTCGAGACACATCGCGCTCGCGACGCTCGCCCCCTCGTTTCCCCTGCCGAAAAAGGCGGTGCCGGGGATGTGGCCCGCGCGGAAGGCGGAATCGAGCGTCTCCTCGACCGCGCGGGCGAGAGATACCAGGTAGTGCATGCGCCCGGCGGTTTCTTGGTCGGGGAGAATCTCTTTTCTGGTGAAACCCACCCAGCGCGCTTCCAGTCCGTCCACGGCGAGGTAGCGATCGGCGAGGTCGGTATAAAAATCGAGGTTCGCCAGCTCCTCGCGCGTGGCGAGGGGGTGTTTCGCGTCCATGCGGCTCTCCTTGCGCGTAACCGGAGAAAACGACAGACGCCGTGATGCGTCTATGGAGCCGTCTCCTGTTCTTTATTCGATTAAAGCATATTTCGGCCCGGAATGGATACAGCCTTTGAAACGCGCGCGCTTTGAAGCTAGAGTTGGCCTCCTGAACAACGGGCAGAGAATGGATGCCCCTTTCGCCAGGGATTCCCTGCGCGGGGGAGGCAGCGCACGTCGGTCGATACGAACAATTTTCATTGGGGGAAAGATGAGTCTTCTGGTGGTCGGTTCCATGGCGATTGATTCGGTGAAGACGCCCTTCGGCGAGCGCGAGGAGGCGGTGGGGGGCTCGGCCACCTATTTCTCGGTGGCGGCGAGCTATTTCACGGACGTGCGGCTCGTGGCCGTCGTGGGCGCGGATTTCCCGGAAGACACGCTCGCGTTTCTGGAAGAACGCAAGGTCGACATATCGGGCATCGAGCGAAGCGAGGGGGAAACCTTTCGATGGAAGGGGGAGTACGGGTTCGACCTCAACACCGCCCACACGCTCGACACGCAGCTGAACGTCTTCGAGAGTTTCTCGCCCAGGCTGCCGGATGGTTTCAAAGATACCGGGTTCGTCTTTCTGGCGAACATCGACCCCGAACTCCAGGCCGACGTTCTGGGACAGGCGAACGCGCCCCGGCTCGTGGCGTGCGACACCATGAACTTCTGGATCGAGGGCAAGCGCGAGGAGTTGCTGAAGACGCTCTCGATGGTCGATCTGGTGGTCATCAACGACGCGGAGGCGCGCGCCCTCTCGGGGGAGGCGAACATCGCGCGCGCCGCGCGCCGCATCCGCGAGATCGGTCCGAAGACCCTGGTGGTGAAGCAGGGCGAGTACGGCGCGCTGCTCTTTCACGAAGGCGGCGTGTTCTCCGCTCCCGGGCTTCCGATTGAGGACGTATGCGACCCCACGGGGGCGGGCGACAGCTTCGCGGGCGGCTTCATGGGCCATCTCGCCGCCACGGGAGACCTGAGCGAGGCGGGAATGCGCCGGGCCGTCGTCTTCGGCAGCGTGATGGCGTCGTTCAACGTGGAGTCGTTCAGCTACGACCGCATGCGCGCCCTCACGAGCGGGGAGATCGACGCGCGCTACCGGGCGTTCGGCGAACTGGCCCACTTCGAGCGCCTCTGAGGCCGGGTGGTGTCGCTCAGGATCATCGGCGGCGCGGCGGGGAGCCGGAGGATACCATCGCCCGAAGAAGCGGGCGTTCGGCCCACGGGCGAACGCGTGCGCGAGGCGCTGTTCAACATCTGGGGGGACGCAATCATAGGCGCGCGCGTGCTCGATTTGTGCGCGGGTTCGGGCGCGATCTCGCTCGAGGCGCTCAGCCGGGGGGCGACCGGCGTCGTGGCGGTGGAGAAAAACCCGCGGCTTTGCGCGGCGATGCGGCGAAACGCAGACGCCTTGGGTCTCAGCGATGGTTTGGAGGTGCGCTGCGCGGACGCGGTCGCCGAGATCGGGCGCATCCGGGCGCAAGGTTCGCGCCGGTTCGAGCTGGCCTTCGCCGACCCGCCCTGGAGGGAAGACGTCCTTCGGCGAGAAGTTCTCGAGGCCGTCTTCACGCCCGAGCCGATATGCGCGAAGCTGGTGGTGGAGGCGCCCAAGGGCGTCGCGCGGCATGAAAGTGCGGCAGGCGGGGTGAGGCTCGTGCGGGAGAGGCGCTATGGCGATACGTGTTTGCTCTTCTACGAGGCGGAATCGGCGGGGATACCGGGCGATGCCGGGGAGTGAAAATCAAAATTCTAAAGACGCCGCGGGACGCGAAACCGGGATTTCGGCCATGAAACCTGTGCAAAAACAATGCTTAAAACGAAAGCGCAAGGCCTGAAGGGGCGAAAATTTAGTGTATGTTGTTGATTTTAATTGAGTTGCAAGGTTTGCTCAAAAAAGTGTCAATGTGGTTTAAGTGACGGAAAATAGGGGGTTTAGAGGCCCTCTAAACAGACTTATCCACAGCTTATTCACGAATTCTGTGGGCAAAAATTACGGAAACTTTACGTTCAGGAGAAAGTGAATTGCCACAACTATTTGATTTAAGCGGAAAGAGGGCTTTGGTCACGGGAGGCGGCACGGGCCTCGGACGCGCGATGGCCCACGCGCTGGCCGAAGCGGGGGCCGACGTCGCCCTGGCGGCGCGGCGAAAAGAGAAGCTCGAAGAAGCGGCGGAGGAGATTCGCGCCCTGGGCCGCACGGCCCACGCCGTCGCCTGCGACCTGACGGAGCCCGACTCGATCCAAGAGGCGGCGCGCGAGGCGGAAGACGCGCTCGGGGGGGTCGACATACTGGTGAACAACAGCGGCGTGAGCGGGGAGGGCTGGGCTACGGATCTGCCGATTGAGCGCTGGAACCAGGTGCTGGAGACGAACCTGCGGGGCGCGTTCCTGATGTGCCAGGCTGCAGCGCCGGGCATGATCGAGCGCGGCGGCGGGGCGATCGTGAACGTCTCTTCGGTCGCGGGCTTCATCGGCGTGAAGATGCTCTCCGCCTATTCGGCGAGCAAGGGCGGCCTGATCCAGCTCACCAAGACGCTCGCCCTCGAATGGGCGAAGACGGGTGTGCGCGTGAACGCCCTGGCGCCGGGCTATTTCCTCACCGACATCAACAGCAAGTTTTTCGCGTCAGAAGCCGGCGAGCGGATGATCAAGGCCCACATCCCGATGGGGCGCACCGGCCGGCCCGAGGAACTCAAGGGCGCGATCCTCTTTCTGGCGAGCGACGCTTCGAGCTTCATGACGGGCTCGACCCTGGTGATCGACGGCGGGCAGTACGCGCAATAGGGGCGGGGTTTTCATGCCTGCCTGAGCCTGAGGCTTCGGCGCGTTGCTCCCGGGAATCGAAAAAAACGGAAAAAGGGACTTGACCTCGTCGCGCGCATGACCCATAAGATCGGTGTTGCTTTTGCGAGGAATTGCGCGATCTCCGCCCGGCGAGCCGCGCACCCTCGCGTTCGGTCGAGCGATATGGAGTATTGATTCGATGAAGCATCAGGATCGCAGGAGGTCCTGGGGCGCCTTCAAGCCGCCCCGCCATCCACTGGCTTCTTAGGAAACCGGCGCGTTCACCCGTCTTGCGCGCAAGCGCCCACTCACTCACGAAAACCCGGCGTTCCGCTCAAGGCGCACATTCACGAAAACACGAAATTTCCTGAGGAGCCTTGAACCATGGCGAGAGGAGCCACGGCAGTACGAAAGAAACCATCCAGAGGCAGAGCCTCGAACAGAATCCGCATTTTCGACACCACGCTCCGGGACGGAGAGCAGTCGCCCGGCTGCAGCATGGACCATTTCCAGAAGGTGCAGATGGCGCTTCAGCTCGAAAAACTGGGCGTGGACATCATCGAAGCCGGTTTTCCCATCGCGTCGAACGACGAGTTCGAATCGGTGCGCGACGTCGCCAAGGCGATTACGAAGACGAGCGTCGCCGGCCTTTCGCGCTCGGCGCGTGAGGACATCGACCGCTGCTGGGAGGCGGTGCGCCACGCGAAAAAGCCCAGGATCCACACCTTCATCGCAACCTCGGACATTCACCTCAAGCACAAGCTCAAGATGACGCGCGCGGAACTCCTGAAGGAGATCGCCGCCTCGGTGCGCCACGCGCGAAAACTCTGCAAGGACGTGGAGTGGAGCGCGGAGGACGCAACGCGCTCGGACTGGGATTTCCTGGCCGAGACGGTGAAGATCGCCATCGAGGAGGGAGCGACGACCATCAACCTCCCCGACACGGTGGGCTACATCATCCCTAGCGAATTCAAGCGCTTCTGGGAGCACATTTTCGAGAAAGTGCCGAGCTATGACGACGTGGTCTTCAGCGCGCACTGCCACGACGATCTCGGCCTCGCGGTGGCGAACAGCATCGTGGCCATCGAGTCCGGCGTGCGGCAGGTGGAGTGCACCATCAACGGCATCGGCGAGCGGGCGGGCAACGCCTCGTTGGAAGAATTCGTGATGGCCATCGCCACGCGGCGCGATGAGCTCAACTACAGATCGGGCATCAAGACGCGCGAGATCTACCCCACGAGCAGGCTCCTCACCTCCATGACGGGCGTGCCCGTGCAGCCCAACAAGGCGGTGGTCGGCAAGAACGCCTTCGCGCACGAGGCGGGCATCCACCAGCACGGGGTGATCTCGAAGGCCATCACGTACGAGATCATGACGCCCAAGTCCGTCGGCAGGCCCTCGAACACGCTCGTGCTCGGCAAGCACTCGGGCCGCGCGGGCTTGAGAAAGCGCTACGAGCAGCTCGGCTTCAAGATGTCGCGCGAGGACATCACGGCCATCTACCCGCGCTTCATCGACCTGGCCGACAAGAAAAAAGAGGTCTACGACGAGGACTTGATCGCGCTCTTGCAGCAAAACCGCGCCGAGGGCGGCGAGAACTACTACAACCTCGAGTTCTTGCAGGTCACCTCCTCCACCGGCACGCAGCCGGCCTCCACGGCCACGGTGAAGATCCGGCAGGGCGAGGCGGAGTTCTCCGAGGTGAGCCAGGGCAACGGCCCCGTGGACGCGGCCATCAACGCCATCTGCCGGGTCGTGGGGGTCGAGTGCCGCCTGGCGGATTTCTCGGTGAACGCCGTCACCCGGGGGCGCGACGCCCTCGCCGAGGTGAACATGATGGTCGAGTTCGAGGGCGACTTGCAGATAGCGGGCCACGCCACGAGCCCCGATACGGTCGAGGCGGGCGCCAAGGCCTTCGTAAACGCGGTGAACAAGTTCAAGCTCACCGAAGATATGCGTCAACCCGCGGGCAAGGGGCGCAAGGCGAAAGCGCCCGCCGAGCGTCCGCGCGGCATCTGACGAATAACGGGGGCGGCCCTTTCGGGGGCCGCCCTGCGTTTTACACAAGACGGTTGAAAATCAATTGATTTTACACCTA
>VXPH01000084.1 GCA_009839615.1 Nitrospinota bacterium | reverse complement strand
GGGGTATAAAGAGGCGATGCGCCCCCGCCGGCCAGAGGGGGTTTTGCTTTTTCTTACCCCCCTGTCAAGGGGCTGTTGAAAAACCTGGTATGCAACCCCTACCAAGCTCGCTCCCCACCTAGAAGGGCACCAAATCCACTCCCCCCTTGAGGGGGAGTCGGTGAGGTGAGGGAGCTTTTTCCCCGAAACCGAACCGGTGGGGGGAGCTTTTCTCTGGCATGTCCCCCCACCGAATCGGCCTTCGCATAAACCGCTCGGCCTCTTCGACTCCCCCTCAAGGGGGGGTTGACTTGATGGGGTTTCCCTCTCATCGGGGTCGCCTTCTCCCTCTCAGGGGCTTTTCAACAACCCCTGCCTGTGTTGTTCGCTTCATATTTCGAGCGAGCATCCCGGCTCGCAAAACTCTCATTCCGGGAATGCCCGGAGCCGTTTCTTTCTCCTCCAGGGATTCCAGCTCATCCCCCAACCGTTCGGGGACGATGAAATAATCGTTGATGACCCTTCGATTTTTCGCGGGATGAAAGGCCTTTGTCCGCAATCGGCGCGGCGTTCGCCGCCGCTCCTGCTCCCCCGGCTTGGCAGCGGCATTCTCCTCTCCTATGATCCGGGTTCCCTGGTGAATCCACACCCTGAGACGGAGGAACGACATGACGGTGCTGTTGATTGTGGCGGGACTCACGGTTCTGCTCTCGTGTATGTGCTCGCTGTTCGAGGCCACGCTCTACTCCACCCGCCTCGGCACGCTCGAAGCCGAGAAGGCCACCGGCAAATACGCCCGCCGCGCCGACAGGCTCATCGCCATGAAGACGAACATCGTCCAGCCGACCTCCGCGATCCTGGTGCTCAATACGTTCGCGAACACGGCCGGCGCCACGATCTGCGGGATGTACGCCGCGCAGCTGATGGGCGCAGGCTGGGTGCCGGTGTTTTCCGTCGGTTTGACCGTCGCCATCCTGTTCGTGGGGGAGATCCTGCCCAAGACGTACGGGGCGACCCACTGGCGCACCACCTGGCGGTGGATCGTCTGGCCGCTCGCGCTGATGCAGACGGTTCTTTCGCCGATCATCCGGATCACCCAGGCGTTCGCGCGCTTCTTTACGGGCGATGCGAACGTCAAGCCGGTCACCGAGGATGAGATTCAGGCCGACATGCAACTGGGGAAAGAGGTGGGCGAGTTGACCACCTCGGAACTCCAGCTCATCAACGCGGTGTTTCATTTCGACGATATGCTGGCGCGCCAGGTGATGGTCCCGCGCCGGGAGGTCGTGTTCCTGGATTCGCAGTGGCCGCTCGAGAGGTGCCTGTCCGTCATCCAGGAAACGCGCCACACCCGGTTCCCGTTGTGCGCGGGGTCGCTGGACGAGGCGGTCGGGCTGATCCACGTCAAGGACTTGCTGGGGGTCGACGGCGGCGAAGGCGGCACGCTCGAACCCCTGGCTCGGCCTCTGCGCCACGTACCCGAAACCCTGCCGCTCAACCGCCTCCTGCGGGAGATGCAACACACCCAGCAGCACATGGCGCTGGTCGACGACGAGTTCGGGACGGTCGTCGGCGTCATTACCCTGGAGAACATCATCGAGCAGATTGTCGGCTCCGTACAGGACGAGTTCGACAGCGAGACGCCCGATATCGCGCCGGAAGGGGTCAACGTCTTCATCGTGCGCGGCCTGTTGCCGATCGAAAAGGTGAACCGGGAGTTGGGTCTCGACCTGTATGCGCCCGACGTGGATACGCTCTCGGGGCTGCTGGTCAGCCGCATGAACCGGCTGCTCAAGACCGGCGACCGGATTCGTCTGCGAGGCGCTGTCGCCGAAGTCGTCGAGGAGGAGGACGGACGGGCGACCAGCGTCCGCATCCGTATCTCCGAGGGCGAGGAAGGCGAGGAAACGGCTCCCGGGTAAATCGAACCCAGCGCCCCTCCATGAGATGGGTCCCAAGGGGCAGAGACTGCATGGCAGCTTGTTCGACGACGAAAGACCTCACGTCTCGAAAGGTGTTCCCCCTACGACCGTTCAGGCGCGACCCGCTTCAGCGTTTCTTTCGATATCAAACCAGGATCGCAGGGAGTGCGCATT
The DNA here is from genome assembly GCA_009839615.1 of Nitrospinota bacterium. Lineage (GTDB taxonomy): Bacteria > UBA8248 > UBA8248 > UBA8248 > UBA8248 > Bin107. The sequence continues at coordinate 21,945 of VXPH01000084.1, read as the reverse complement.
TCCCCGCATTCGCGTTGGACGAACCCCGGGTGTGACCCGTATTCCGGCTGGACAACCGGCTCGTCTGAAGGCGCAGGAATTTCCGTAAATTTCGATAAAATTCGATAAATTCACGGGGTTTTTCGATAAATTTCAGTAAATTATCGAGGGGAATTGCGGGGAGTTGCGGGGTATTGCGCGGGCTGAAATCTCCCGCTCGCTGAAACTCCATGAGGATATCATGGACCGGGAAGCGCGCGCGCGGGGCGGCAAATTCGGAGACTTGCGCCCTCAAAACCGTCGGGATTCTCATTCGAGCGCGGTTCGGGATATACCGCATAAGCAATTGATATTACTTATTTTTCTTCTCCATATCCAGGAGTTTCCTCTTGCGCTCCACCCCCCAGCGGTAGCCCGCGAGGGCGCCGTCGCCGCGAACGACCCGGTGGCAGGGAACCAGCAGCGCCACCGGGTTTTCGGCGCATGCGCGCCCCACGGCCCGCGCGCCTTTGGGGAGGCCCAGGTCCTCGGCAACTTCTTTGTATGTCATTGTATTTCCAGGAGAAATGGCTTTGAGTCGCTCCCAGACGCGGCACTGGAAAGCGCTCGCGCGCACGTCGAGCGGCAAGGATTCGGAGGACGACTCACCCTTGGCGAGACGCGCGACGATACTCAAGTGATCCTTTAACTCACTATCGCTACGTTTCAGAGTCGCATGAGGATATTCGTTTTTCAGATCGGCGACGAGCTCGCCGGCCCGCTCCCCGATGCTCACGCGGCAGACCCCCTTGCCGGTCGCCGCCACCAGCAGCCTGCCCAGCCGGCAAGTCGTGATTCCGTAGCGTATCGAAACGCCCTCCCCGCCCTTCTTGTACGCGGCGGGCGTCATACCCAGATAGCGCGAGGCGCCCTCGTACACCCCCCTGCTCGAACCGTATCCGGCTTCGTATCCCGCGCCGGCCAGGTCGCGCCCGTTTTTGAGTAAGTCTTTATAATTCTGCGCCTTGAGAGACTCCAGGTATTGGCGGGGACTCACGCCCAGGGCCCGCTTGAAGGTGCGCTGCAAATGGTGAGGACTTACGCCCACGCTACGCCCCAACTCCGCGAGGGTCGGGCTTTCATCGGCGTGTTCCTCGATATGCCGAACGGCTTTTCTCACCTTATCGAGGCGGGGGTCGTAGCCCGCATCCTGTGGAGCGCACCGAAGGCAGGGCCTGAACCCGCGCGCCTCGGCCATCTCGGGGAATTCGAAGATCAACACGTTGCTTTTCTTAGGCTTTCGGCTCGCGCACGAAGGGCGGCAATAGATTCCGGTGGAGCGGACGGCGTACACGAAACGGCCATCCGCACTCGCGTCGCGCTTTAGAATCGCTTCCCACTGAGCTTTCGTGTTCATTTTCCCGCCTCCCAAAAGACATGAGCAGTTACACATTCATCCATAATGTAACCGCAGCGCCGGGAGTCTTCTATCCGATTCTTGCCGTCAAATTCGATTTTTCATCATTGAACGACGGAAGCGTAATTGACCAATACTCAAACAGATACAGAGTATCTCTCGGTTTCATATCCCTGACCGGAAAACGATTTTCCCGCCGACCATGGTGAGCAATGGCTCGATATCCTTGATTCGATCTTCGGGTACAGTCATGTAATCGCGGTCGAGCACGACGAGATCCGCGAATTTGCCCTTTTCAATGGTGCCCAGCTCGTTTTCCTTGAAAAACAGGTATGCGTTCGAGCGCGTGTGGGCGATAAGCGCGTCTTTCCTGGAAACGGTCTCGGCCTCCGACAGCGCCCTCTGCCCGCCCAAATCCATGCCCGTCACGGCCCACCACAAAGAGAGCATCGGCGGATAAGGAGCGACGACGCCGGCATCCGTGCCGAGCCCCCAAATGGCCCCGCTGTTTTGAACCGTCCGAAGCGGCGGCAGTGAGAGCGCGCGGTCTCCGTATCGCCGCCTCAGCGTGGACCCCAGAATCGTCATTTTGCTGTGCAGGGCGAAAGTCATCCCGAGCGCTCTCGCGCGCTCGATATTTCTCTTCGAGATGAAATCCGCGTGATGAATCGACCAGCGAAGGTTCGTTATGTCCTTTTTCTGATTTATCTTCTCGAATATGTCCAGATACCGCGTAATCGTGGTATTGCGGAAGGCATGTTCGTGAATCGTCCATCCCCCATCCGCGGCCGCCTCGGAAACTTTTGCAAATTCAGCATAATCCTCATCCGGGAACCGGGAGGGCCGGAACGCCGAATCGTGGAGAGGCGCATACATATGCTCCCCAAGCGCGATATTGCCCATCATCTTCGCGGATTTATCCGGGCGGGAGTTCCGAACCCTCTCTATCACGCTCTTGTTGGCCTCCGGAGTACGGACCCGGAAGCGGGGCGTGTGAAATATCCTTAAGCTGAGGCCATCGTTATCAGCCAATCTTCTCCTGATCATCTCGTAAGTCGCATCGCGAACCCCGCCGCCGCCTAATTCGAATACACTCGTCACGCCGGCGCGGTTAAAGTCCGCCATCAGCTTCTTGAGGCCTGACACGGTTTTATCGTCTGTAACTTCCGGCAGTTCACGCCGCCAGAACCTAAAAATGGCCCGGCGGCCGCGAATAACGCCCGTGGGAGCGCCGGACTCGTTTCTGGCTACCCGCCAGCCTCTCGGAGCATCAAAATTCTCATCGATACCCGTCTTCTTCAGGGCAAGGCTGTTCAGAATCATGAACCGGTATGATTGCTGGATGAAAACCGGATTATTGGGGGAAGCCAGGTCCAACTCCGCTTTCGTGAACAACCCCGGCTTGTCCCGGAATTGCCCGGGGCTCCACCCGCCAAGGATCAGCACCCACTCTCCGGGCTTGAGCGATTTCGCCTTGGCGGCAATGACGGCCAGCGCTTTTTTGCGCGAAGTAACGCCGTCGATTCTTGCTTCATGATCCCAGCGCAACGCATGACGGATGAAATGCACGTGGTTGTCTATCAGGCCTGGAATCAGCGTTTTACCTTGCAGATCAATGACTTTCGTGCTGGAGTCTATAAGTTGCTTTATCTGAGAATTTCCCCCTATTGATAAGACGCGTTCACCCTGGACAGCTACTGCCTGCTGAACAGAAAAATCCGCATCGACGGTTAATATTTTCCCGTTCACCAGGGCGATATCCGCTGATTGAGAAAATGCAGAAAATGGGAGAATCCCCAAAGCTACGAAAATGATTGCGAATACTCTAAATTTCAGAATCATACGTTACTCCCTAATTTCAATAACTTTACTCTCGTTTACAGGATTAAGTATTTAGACGATGAACTGTTCCACAAAACTCTCCCGAAATACGAGTGTAGCAATACTCCTATGGTGGTGATACCATATTCATCTTGCTCACTATTTACGGCAAATGCGGGCAAATGCGTAGTTGGAGAGATGGTAATTCTCACTGTCGAGGAGAACCAAGAATGAACACTTCCAATAATTCAAACCAGCAAACTCTCAGGCCCAAAACAACCGTGGCGCCCGTTACCGTCATTCGCTTCGGCGAGATGATGCCCGATTGGGGCGAATATCATGAATCGCATGCCGAGGGGAACCACCGTGCGATCTACCGGTACATCGGCGGTATTTCCGGTCAAAATCTCCGTTCCCCCCTTCCCGGATGGGAGTTTACCTGCGGCATCGCCATGGCTCCCCCCCAGAACGGCGCGCCGCTTCACGATCACCCGGATGAAGAGATTTTTATGGTGTGGGAAGGTGAATTCGAGATCTTCTGGGAAGATTTCGAAACCAAAGCCCCCAAAAGCGTCATTCTGGGCAAATACGACCTCATCCGCGTGCCCTCCGGCATCATGCGCGGGTTCAGAAATGTCGGCAAAGATGACGGGTTTATTCATTTCATCCATGGCCAAGGCGACTACCAGTATCCCGTCTACCCCGAATCGCTGCGAGAAGGTCTGCCGGATGACGCTCGAACCGAATCTTACGTCAAACAACCCGCCTATGACCCGGCTACGCAGCTGGTCCGTCACGAAGAATGTCCCCGGAACTGGAGTGTATATCACGAAGCGAAATTGCCTGAGGGAGTTCGTTCTCTCAGGCGCTATATCGGTGGCGTATCCGGTGATACGGATGAAGGCCCACCACCTTCCCTGAGCGAAGGAGAAATCGGATACGCCATGGTGGAATGCGGCAATGGCCGCGGCGCGCCGCTTCATGACCACCCGTGCGAGGAACTTTTTATCGCGCTGGAAGGCAGGTGGGTCGTCTACTGGGCCGATGAGCGCGGGAGCATCCACCAGGCCGTTCTCGATCCATGGGATGCCTGCTGGGTGCCCACCGGTGTCCAGCGCGGCTTCCGAAATGCCGACCGTACCGAAGGCAAAATCCACATTATTCAAGGACAAGGAGCAACCCCGGCCCCGAACTACACGGAGGATTATTCCGCCCTAAAAGCAAACGCCTAGATAAAATAACAGGAACAAAATCAACCGGTTCAGACCCTCTTTGTCTTTTCATCTCTCATTTTGAAGCAAGAGTTGCGTCTATCGTTTCATTCACAAGGAGTCAAAATGCAAATCGTACGAGTAATATCCATCACAGTCGCCGTATTCGTTTTATGTCCATTTTTCGCAAATTCATATACGTCAGCAGCCCCCGCCCATGTATCCGTTGTGGGTTCCGGCCCCGGCACGAGTATCTATGTCATGTATGGCGGTTTGGCTGCCCTGGTATCCAAGAACTCGAAAGCCGTCAAGATGACCAATAAAACCACTCGGGGCGCCGTGGAAGACCTCCGTCTCATAGAAGCTGAAAAAGCTGATTTCGGGCTTGGGGTTGCCGGTCTCGTTCTACGCGCTTTGAACGGGAAGAAACCCTATAAGAAAAAACACCAGAATATTCGAGGCATGGGCCCTGCCACGGTCTCCATGTTTCAAATGGCTACGTTTCAGAGTTCCGGCATCAAATCCTTAAAAGACCTGAATGGAAAAGCCATCAGTTCCGGCCGCAAAGGCGGAAACGCCCACTTCATGACAAGCCGATTGATCAAGCATGCCGGACTTAAAGTGAGACGAGAATATATGCCCTTCAGCGCTCTGGCCGACGCCATGAAGGACAATCGCATACAGGCATTCTCTATTCCTTTGCCTGTACCGGGACCAGCTTTTTTCAAGGCTGCCGCAGCCGCGCCCATCCGTCTATTACCCATTCGGGGCGCCACGCTCGAAAAATTCCTGAAAGACAGCCCGGCATATTTCAACATCAACATTCCGGCTGGCTCATACAATGGTGTCACCAAAGATGTTTCCACAGTCGGCTATACCGCCTGGACCGTCGTGGGAGCACATGTATCGCCATCGGTAGGATATGAGGTGACGCGTATTAATTTTTCGAATCAAGGACGAGAATTTTTGCCCAAAGTGCACCGCGGGTGGGTGTCGGGATTCAAGGTAGCACCGGCTCTCGAACAGATGGCCGCCATCGGCCTCAAAATCCATCCCGGAGCCGCAAGGTATTGGAAGGAAAAGGGCTATAAAATCCCTGCAAGTATCCAGTAACGACACAAAACGGGCCCACCGCAAAAATCGGCTGGGCCCGTTTGCGAACAGGATTACAACTCGTTCCAGACCCCTCACCCTAGACTTTGAAGGCCCATGATATGGAACTCATTCTACTGGGCGTAGGCTCGCCACCGCCATATCCTGGAGCGAGTGGGCATGCGAATGGCATTGAAGTTGGCGGGCAACTTTTTCTCATCGACGCGGGCAGGAATGTTCCACGCCAAATCGTTTCTGCCGGTCATACAATCGATTCCGTCCATCATCTATTGTTCACTCATTTTCATTCGGACCACTTCACCGGCTTTGGGGATTTTTACATCACCCGCTGGTTGTTTGGAGCATCGGAAACACTCCATGTCTTTGGCCCCGTGCCAGTAGAGCAACACGTTGAACGCATGCTGCAGTATTATGAATACGATATCGAAATTCGCGCAGAAGAAGGCAAGCCCAGAGCAGGGCTCGACCTGAAGACAACCGTCATCTCGCGAGGTGATTCCCTGCAAATCGATTGTCTCAAGGTCTATGCCGAAAAATGCACCAACCATGGAAATGTTGATGACATCCTGTCATATCGATTTGAAGCCGAGGGCAGAACCATCGTCATCGCAAGCGACGGGAGCCCAAATGAAAAACTCGTTTCATTTGCAAGAGATGCCGACGTCCTGATGATGCACCCATGTCTGCCTGAATCTATTGTGGAAATGCTGGGCCAAACCGAGCAGATGGCGAGAATTATTGCCGGCCATCATGCGACAACAGAAGAAATCGGTCGTACCGCGACAGAGGCGAATGCAAAAACGGTTGTTCTTTCTCACCTCACGCCACCCATGGCGCCCAAAGAAAAAGCCATCGAAGAAGTGGCGCAGTTTTTTGATGGGCAAATTATTTTCGGGCAAGATCTCATGCGTATTTAGCGAAAACACCAAAATCATGCCGGACCAAACAACTAAAGATTAACAATTCTCAACTGGTAACATCATTATTTAGCTCGAATTCCTAATGCCCTTCACCCAATGGCAAGCGCACCGCCTCTCCCGTTTGAGAAGACAACTCCATCGCTATCGTCACCTCCAGGGTTTGGCGCGCATCCTCAGCCGTGGCGTGGGTTGTCGGCCTCCCGTTGATGACGTGATCCAGCCAGCTTCTTGTTTCATCGCCCAGCGGACCCCAGTAATCACCCGCCGCCCAGTCACCAGGAGTCGTACTGCTCAAAAATGCCGTGTTGATGTGATGATCCGGGATATAAGTGTGTGGAATTCCCTTGTCGGTGTACAGCATCTCATCCTTGTGGTCTTCATCCAGCATCAAAACGCCATCCGTGCCGTAAATCTCCATCCTCACACTTTGGCCCAGTGCCGGGTATTTCGCAGGCAGGGCGTAAAAAACGCCCAAATTCATTACCGCCCCATTGTCAAACGTGACGATGGACCAGGTGACATCGTTCGCCGAATAGCCGTGTTCCTTGTATATTTTCCCGTTCCCGCGAGCGACCACTTCCACTGGTCGATGGCCTTCCAGGAACCAGCAGGTCATATCCACCCAATACGTGAGCACGTCGAGCACAGGCGTTGCATGAGGAGAGCGTTTCAGAATCTGCAGTCCCTGGGCGCGGGTGTTGCAGGTTCGGCCCGTGCCGGCGAGAATTTCCCCCAGCCTCCCCTGAGTGATTTGCTCTTTCGCCAACTGGTAACGGCGTTTGAACCGTTGGGCATAACCTACCCTGAGTTCAGTTCCCGTCCTCTCGGCAACCGAGAGTATGCGGTCGGCATCCTCCAAAGTCAGGGAGATCGGCTTTTCCACCAACACGGGCTTACCCAATTCCAGGGCATGGATGATGGAATCGGCATGGTCATGCTCGGGCGTGGAAACGATGACAGTCGTGACTTCCGGGTGTTCTATGACTTCATCATTTCGACCGGTAGCGAGCTGGGCGCCTACTTGCTCTCCCAGATCTTTCGCCCGGTCCTGATCGATGTCGGACACTGCCAGAAATTCAAGGGACGGGTGATGTGAAACCAGATTCGCCCGCAAGGTTCCGATTCTGCCAGAACCTACTACACCCACACCCAGCGACTTTTTGTTCATTTTGACCCTCTGGATATTCGTAAAGAGCTACCTAGGCCACAAACGTGCCGAGAAATGCGCTACTTGTATTTTCATAAGGCAAACCAAAAAAACCGGCCTCCCAAAGGAGACCGGCGCATACATCAAAATTTCGTTTCATCAGGTCACGGGCGCATAGAATTGCTTCCATTCTTCGGGCAACTCTTCTTCCGTCACATCTTTCATGGAAAGACGTATCCTCCCATTCCCTTCCACTTCTATGCATTTCACCAAAACTTTCTGGCCTTCTTTCAGGACATCACTCACTGAACCGATTCTCTTCTTCGCGATCATGCTGATATGACAAAGGCCGTCCGTTCCCGGGAAAATTTCGACGAATGCCCCAAAATCCATGATCTTTCTCACCGTACCATAGTAAATCGTGCCCTTCTCTGCTTCCTGCGTCAGTTCACGAATGATCTCTATCGCCCTCAGAGCAGCCGCCTCATCCGTGGATGAGATGAAGATGGTTCCATCATCCTCAATGTCGACATCCGCCCCTGTCTCTTCGACAATTCCACGAATCACTTTTCCGCCCGGCCCAATGACATCCCTCACGCGATCCTTGGAGACCTGCATCGTCATAATTCTGGGCGCGTAAGGCGAAATCTCTTCGCTTGGCCGGGAAATAACCTTGTCCATTTGATCCAGGACATGCATCCTCGCATCGTTAGCCTGCGCCAAAGCCTCTCTTACAAGGCTCAATTGCAGCCCTTTTATCTTGATATCCATCTGAAGGGCGGTAATGCCATGACGCGTTCCACCGACTTTGAAGTCCATGTCTCCTAAATGATCTTCCAATCCCAGGATGTCGGTAAGTATTGCCGTTCTTCCAGTCGATTCTTCACTAATCAACCCCATGGCAATACCGGCCACTGGAGATGTTATCGGTACGCCCGCACTCATCAAGGCCAAGCTGGCGCCGCAGATGCTCGCCATGGATGAACTGCCATTACTTTCCGTGATGTCTGAAACCACCCGAATTGTGTAGGGAAAATCCTCCTGCTCAGGCAATATCGCCTGCACAGCGCGAGAAGCCAGCGCGCCATGTCCAATCTCGCGACGGCCAGGACCGCGGTTCGGTTTCGCTTCACCAACGCTAAATCCGGGGAAATTATAGTGGAGCAGAAAAGTCCTGTCGGCTTTCCCGTCCAGCGAGTCTATCAATTGCGCTTCAGAGGCAGTGCCGAGCGTTACAGTCACCAACGCCTGGGTTTCACCTCGTGTGAACAGTGCACTACCGTGGGGTCTGGCAAGGGGCGACATTCTGATGGTAATCGGCCTGACATCACGAAGCCCCCGCCCATCCGAACGTTTTTTCTCATCCAGAATCAAGCCACGAAATACTTCTTTCTCAATTTTCCCAAAATATTCAGAGACAACGCCTCTATCGGGAGACCCTTCATCGTCTGTGCAAAGAGAATCGAATGCAGCATCTTTCGCCTCATCAATTGCACCATATTGTCCTGCTTTGTCGTGAATCTCGGCCGCCGATTGTAATTTTGGAACGACAATTTCACGAACCTTCTCCATAAGTTCTGCATTTTCTTCTTCAGGTTCGATGGCGCGTTTGGGTTTTCCACATTCCGCTCTTAGTGCATCCTGCAAAATGCACAATTCTTTAATCACGGAATGGCCTTTTTCAAACGCTTCCATGTAGACGTCTTCGGAAATTTCAAAACTGCCTGCTTCCACCATGACTATCGCGTCCGAAGTTCCAGCCATGACACAATTCAGATCGCTGTCAATTTGTTGTTCGACCGTCGGATTGACAATAATTTCGCCATCAATCCGTCCAACGCGAACAGCACCGATAGGACCGGCGAAAGGGATATCCGAAATGTGGAGGGCGGCAGAGGTGCCATTGATAGCCAAAATGTCGGAATCGTTCAACTTATCGTAGGACATGACCATGACCTGAATCATCGTCTCGCATTGAAATTCTTTCGGGAAGAGAGGACGAATTGGCCTATCGATTAAACGACAAGTTAATGTTTCCCTCTCGCCGGGTTTTGCTTCGCGTCGGAAAAAATTGCCGGGAATAATGCCTGCTGCATAGAAAAATTCCCGGTAGTCAACGGTAAGCGGGAAAAAGTCCACCCCTTCACGAGGAGAATGCGAAGCGCAAGCCGTACACAGCACACTGGTTTCACCATAATGCATCATTACAGCGCCACCGGCTTGCTTGGCTATCTCACCCGTTTCGAAAGCAAGTGTATAATCGTTGATAGAAATGTCTTTGCGATACGGTGGCATTAGATTACTTCCCTCTGAGGCAAGACCCACATCTAACGACGCAGGCCAAGATCCTGAATTATCGTGCGGTAGCGGTTGATGTCCTTCTCTTTCAGATAATCAAGGAGGCGACGCCGCTGACCCACGAGTTTCAATAGACCTCTTCGGGAATGATGATCTTTCTTGTGGGTCTTGAAATGGTCTGTGAGGTAGGTAATACGCTCGGTTAGAATAGCTACCTGCACTTCTGGTGAACCAGTATCGGTGTCATGTGTACGAAATTTTCCGATAACTTCCGATTTTCGCTCCTTTGCTAAGGGCATTTCTGTCACTTCCTCCACTGCTTATACTGCTGCTCTTTGGACATGCTGAATTTCATTAGCGTAACTTCTTGAAAACGGGCGGATTCTATACGACTTTTCTATCAATGTAAATACAGAGCGGATATTCTCTTGAATCTAGACGACAAACACTTTTTCAGGCGCCACAAACCCCTGGCTTCGCTTTCGTTCATTCTCATGGACCAACTTTCCGACTGCTAATAACTCACCCGGTTCATTCAGCATACGGACACGAGTATTTGCTGGCAAATCAACGACTTCTCGAACATCTTCGAACCTGATCATAGCGCCATTCAATACCCGCACCTCCGCTCTCGGCCGTACATAAATGGCAGGCAAATGTGCGAGAGCCTGTGCCGGACTCATGAGAATATCTGTAAGGCGGCTTTCTTTCGAATGTCGTTGGACATCTCCGAGAGAAACAGAATCCGCGAGTTCAAACGGGCCCAAAGCAGTTCGCGTGAGCGCTTGCAAACATCCACCGGATCCTTGGTTGGCACCAACATCATGACAAATGGAGCGAATATACGTTCCCCGAGAGCATGTAACATCAAAAGTAAGTTGGGGACCATCTATACCGATTGCCTTAATTCGAAATACCTCGATAGGTCGCTTCTCTCTTTCAATTTCCTTGCCAGCGCGCGCTAATTCATGCAGACGCTTTCCATTCGCTTTCAAAGCAGAATACATCGGGGGCATTTGCTTTGTCTTGCCCAGCATTGCATTCAGAAGCTCTTGGGCTCGAGATAGTGTAATATCCCCAGGCTCAGATTCAGCCAACAATTTTCCGGTTATGTCCTGTGTATCTGTGATTCGTCCAAACAACATGACAGCCCGATACGTTTTCTTGCACTCTAAAAAATATGAGAACAATTTCGTTGAAGGGCCAATACAAATTGGCAACACTCCTTCGGCCATAGGGTCAAGTGTGCCTGCATGCCCCACTTTTGTTTTTCCGGGAAGCAGCTTTCTCACTTCATCAACCATATCGTGTGAAGTAGGACCATGCTTTTTCTGCAGATTCAAAACACCCGATATTTCCAACATCTAACCCTTTCTCGAACTCATCTCTTTACATCGGATAACAAGCGTTCTATCTCGGCGCTGTGAGCCAAACTGTGATCGAAGAAGAATTTCAGCCTGGGCGTGCTTTTCAATTGCAAACGTTCGGCAAGTTTCCTCTGCAAGAACCCAGCGGCACGTTCGAGTCCCTTGAGTCCTTCTTCCATCTCTTCAACATTTCCTCGGTTTTCACCGTATCGGCTAAAATATACCTTCGCTACCCTCAAATCCGGGGACACTTCTACGCGAGTAATCACAACATGCTGTACACGTGGATCCTTCACATCCCGCATCACCATATTCGCGATTTCGGATTGAATGAGTTCCGCTACGCGCAGCATGCGAGAATTATTCATGTTTTCAATTGCTCTCCATAGATTTCAAAAAATCTCGATATCAAAATCCAACACAACAACTAAACCCATGCCCTCGAGGGAATTCAGCACTTTTCTAAGCTGGCTATCTACAAATCGACTGTCATTGCTTACGACACTTACGCCGATACGACACCTCTGCCACTTATCCTGGAAATCAACCTCAGCGACAGATACATTGAACCTTTGACGCAGGCGTGTTGTGATCGACTGAACTATTTTACGCTTTGCTTTGAGCGAACGGCATTCAGGTATCTGAACATCGATTTTCAAAAGACCAACAACAGGCATGGAGTGAAGATTTCAACAAAAACCCAAATAAATCAACCTAAAGTGTCCGAGATACTTCTTCCGTTACATACGGTTCTATAATATCACCGTGCTTAATGTCATTATAATTCTCGATTCCGATCCCACACTCATAACCGGATTGAACCTCGTTTACATCATCCTTGAATCGCCTCAAAGATGAAATTGTGCCTGTATATATAACCACATTATCCCGGATGAGACGCACGCTCGAATTTCTGTTGATGTTTCCATCGGTGACATAACAACCCGCTATGGTCCCTACATTGGGAACATGGAATAGCTCCCGGATTTCCGCGTGTCCTCTTACTATTTCCCGCTGAACGGGTTCGAGTATCCCCTCAAGAGCCGACTTGATTTCATCGATTGCGTCATAGATGACCGAATATAATCGAATGTCTACTTTTTCACGTTTCGCGACTTCTCTAGCTCCTGGCGTAGGACGAACGTTAAAACCTACGATTACGGCTGTCGAGGCAGCCGCAAGCATCACGTCGGTTTCTGTAATGCCACCAACCGCACTATGCAGGACCTTAACCCCTACTTCCTCATTCCCCAGTTTGCCCAGGGATTCTTTCAACGCTTCTATGCTTCCCTGCACATCCGCTTTTAAGATTAAACTCAGTTCTTTCACCTGGCCTTCTTCTACGCTCTCCATGAAACTTTCCAAAGAAACGCGCGCCGAAGCCATAAGCGCCGCCATGCGCTCACGTTGTTGACGTCTTGCACTAATCTCTCTCGCCATCTTCTCATCTTCTAAAACCGTAAAGGTATCTCCAGCCTCGGGAACACCAGCAAATCCCAAAATTTCTATCGGCGTAGAAGGTCCTGCGTACTTCAACTTTTTCCCTTGATCATCTAATAGGGCGCGAACTTTGCCACTCCATTTACCGGCCACGAAGTTATCACCCACATTCAAAGTGCCTCGTTGAACCAAAACCGTAGCTACCGGACCACGCCCTCTATCCAGCTTTGCTTCCACGACAACACCGTTGGCGAGCCGGCTTGGGTTGGCCTTCAACTCCATGAGTTCAGCCTGCAGAATGGCAAGGTCTAAAAGATCATCAATTCCGATATTCTCTTTTGCGGAAATTTCCGAATAAACCGTATCCCCACCCCAATCTTCCGGGATTAAGTCTAATGTCGAGAGTTGCTGTTTTACTCTGTCGGGATTCGCGTCTGCTAAGTCCATTTTATTCATCGCCACCATAATCGGAACTCCAGCGGCTTTTGCATGATCGATCGCCTCCCGAGTCTGGGGCATGACGCCTTCATTCGCAGCAACGACGATGATAGCCAAATCCGTCACTTGCGCCCCCCGCGCTCTCATCGCCGTAAAGGCTTCGTGCCCAGGGGTATCCAAGAATACGGCCGTCCCTTTGTTCGTAGTGACTCGATAGGCGCCAATATGTTGAGTGATCCCACCTGCTTCGCCTTCCATCACATTGGCTTTGCGGATGGCGTCGAGAAGCCTCGTTTTTCCATGATCAACATGACCCATAATCGTTATGACAGGAGATCTGGACTCAAGATCTTCTTCCCTATCCTCTTCTTGTATCAGGAGATCCTCAATATTGTCTTTTGATATTTCAACTTCATAGCCGTAGGTTTCGGATATCTCTGTAGCCGTACTGTGATCTATCATTTGATTAATAGTCGTCATCTGGCCCTTTTTCATCAACTCCTTAATAACTTCCGTCGCCTTTACGTTAATTTTCTCTGCGAGTTCTTTCACCGTAATTGTCTCTGCAATACGTACTCGCCCTCCATGGCGACGAGATGGTTTCTCTGTGCCGATATCCTGAGCAACTTTCGGGCTTGGCGTTGATGTAAGGACTTTATCTTCCGATAGCGGGGTTTCTTGGTCTAAAACTGTTTGCTCTTCCGCACCAGCCTCGACTTTTTCCGCGCTTGGCTTTTTGTCAACAGCGGCATCTTCTAATGTGGGAGTTGCCTGAACTACCGCTTCTTGAGTGGCAGGAGAGACTGTTGACACTTCTTGGGATTCTATATCTTCCGTGGCTGGCTCACTTGCTTTTTTCGGCTTTTCAACTTTTGTTTTTGTTGAAACCTTTTTTTTAGTCTTACTTGCTGGAGCTTTTTTTTCCTCTTGAAGTGCTTCTTGAGAAAAAAGCGCCATCACCAGTTCGGCTGTTTCATCATCCACTGTACTCATATGGCTTTTAACTACGATTCCCTCTCTGGCTAATTCCTCAACAAAAGTCCTGCTGTCATAACCAAGATTTTTAGCCAGTTGGTATACGCGTACGCTCGCCATAGAACCTCCACCACAGATGATTCGCATCCATTGCCCAATCAGAGCAAATCTAAGTTAAACCCCCAGACATATCATACTTCAACCATCACCAATTGCTCTTTCCTGTATCAAGCGCAAGCAAATGCTGTTTACAAGAAGAACATCATCTATAAATAACACGCCAATCGGTTTTCGATCAAAAAATTTCCCGAGTTCGTTCATGGTAAAAGGCAGTATATAAAATTCTTTCGAAATACGTTTCAAGTTCATCAAACTTTTGAGTGATATATCTTTGGAAACAAACGGTTTTCCCACTATCGATAGTTTTAGCTTCTTAACCACTGCCTCTTTCCCAAAGGTAAGTACACCCTTTCTCTTAGAAGCAATCAACATACCTTCGAGGTTTCGCCTAAGAAGCATTCTCACATTCTGAAGCAATTCGTCCGAATCGATCCTGAAATTCCTTCTTTTCAGCGCAATTTCCAAGCGATTCGAAGAAATAAGCTTTGAAACGCAATCCATGTCAAAACAACAATGTGCCCCTCTTCCCGGCAATTTTCTTCCCAGCTCGCAAACGATATCCCCAGCCGGGCCGATTACCATTCTAAAGAAAACATCTGCATTTCCTTTATTCCGACAAGCTATGCATGTTCTATCTGGCAAACAGTCATTCCCTCATCATTCCTCATGGGAACCCGAGCCAGTGGATTTCTCATGAGTTCGAGCAGCTTCGATTAGCAATTCGGCCCTCTTCGGGCCAATCCCTGGAACCTCACACAATTCATCCGTCGAAGCGGCGCTAATCGCCGAAATTGTAGAAAAACCATTGTCTGCTAAAAGCCGCGCCATTTTCTCACCGACAAGCTCTAGTTCTATCAATTCACTGGAGGAGTCCCCATCAGCTTCCGTAGGCTGAATACTCTCGTCTTGCTCTTGCATACCAACACCGTTCTCTTCTCGCTCTTCGCTCGAAAATGCCTGCTCGGCGATAATGCGCCGATACTCGCCCTCGCCTTTCAAATCAATTTTCCAACCCAGGAGTTTTGCCGCCAAGCGAACATTTTGGCCGCCTTTCCCAATCGCCAAGGAAAGCTGATCGTCTGGCACCAACACCTCCATTCGGCCTTCGTCTTCAAATAAAGTAATGTGCTGTATTTTCGCAGGACTGAGCGCATTTGCCGCATAGGTGCGTATGTCGTCACTCCAAGAGATGATATCGATCTTCTCTCCCCTAAGTTCTTGAACAATCGATTGCACGCGGCTACCCCGTGTCCCTACGCATGCACCTACGGGGTCAATGTCTCGTTCATGACTTACAACTGATACTTTGGACCGTCCACTCGGCTCACGGACGCAACCTTTTATTGTCACAATCCCATCATAAATTTCGGGCACTTCCATCTCAAATAGACGAATCAGCAAACCAGGATGCGTTCTGCTGAGAACGATTTGAGGACCTTTCGTTATTTCGCGCACTTCCATGATATAGGCGCGGATACGATCGCCACGCTTGTAAACCTCTCTGAATATTTGCTCCCGACGAGGGAGGATCGCCTCTGTACGCCCAATATCTACATAAATATTCCCGCGCTCTACTTGAGAGACAGACCCTGTGATTAAATCGCCTTCGCGTTCCTTGAATTCTTGGTAAATATTCGCGCGCTCTGCCTCTCGCACTCGCTGTAAAATCACTTGCTTCGCGATTTGTGCGGCGATTCTCCCCAGCCCCTCGGTTTCGACACCTTGTGAAAGAAAATCCCCAACCTGAATATCAGGATTTTCCTTGCGCGCTTCATCTATAAGGATCTCACTCTGGGGATTCTGAATGATCCTGACGACTTCTTTCGCAGCTTTGACGTCAATTTCACCCGTTTGTTCATCAAATGATACGTCCACATTCTTGCCCAAACCGTATTGCTTCTTCGCAGCTGACGCCATCGCGACTTTTAGGGTGTCGAGTAGTATATCTTTTGAGACACCCCGCTCGCGTTCCAATTGTGTCAGAACCGCAATCAATTCTTGACTCACAAAACTACTCCTCTTTGATGGATTGAGTTGACTCTATGTTTTCTGCCCCAGATCTTGAAATTCCATATCCCAATCCACATCCAAGTTCGCTTTTGCGATATCGGCCAGTGAAAATGAAATCTTCTCGCCATTTTTTGAAATGATACGGACAGTATTCTCCTCAACCTCAACCTCGTCCAACTTACCTGCAATTTTCCTCTTCCCCTTCAGCCCGCCTTTAAGGCGTATCCGCACCCGATACCCAACATAACGTTCATAATCCTGGATTTTTCGTAGAGGCCTCTCAATACCGGGACTTGATATTTCCAGACGATAGGAATTTTCAATAACGTCCTTTTCATCGAGACGTTTTCCGAGCTCCCGACTCACAGCTACGCAATCAGCGAGAAGTATACCTCCTGGCTTTTCAATATATACCCGAATCAGTTGCTGACTACGGTTACCGGTCAGTTCAATGTCAACCAATTCATACCCGAGTTCAGAAACTACCTCCTGAGTAAGGGTCCATATTTGACCATCAACATCTGTTGTCACCATAAACTCTATTCCGAGGTTGAATAAAAAAATGGGCCATCAATTGACCCACTTACTAAACAGCCAAAATCACAAGCACTTTAATCGCCATTAGAGGAAAGCGCAAGTGTAATAGCTTCTTTGTAAAGCACAAGGGCATTCTTGCTTGAAGAAATTCGACGTGCTAGATTTTGCCGGACTGAGCGGACAAATTATCTTGAAATATAGCAAACGGCGAATCAGATTCGCGTTATCCTCGAAGAAGCGCTGCGAGCTTTCTTGCCAAAAATTAAGTCGGCCCCTGATTGGGACATAATCATCCATGAAGAGGTAAATCCATGATTCGATTGACAAAGGCTAAAGCCCTGTGGATTTACGAAACGATGGTCCGCATTCGACGGTTCGAGGAGCGTTCCATTGAACTATTCCAGGCAGGGGAACTTCCAGGTTTTCTCCATGCTTACATTGGCGAAGAAGCAGTCGCCGCCGGGGTGTGTGCTCACCTGACCCCTAAAGACCAAATCACATCTACACATCGTGGTCATGGACACATGATCGCCAAGGGTCTCCAATACAAGGGCATGTTCGCCGAGTTATACGCTCGCGCGACCGGTTATTGCAAAGGTAAAGGAGGCTCCATGCATATCGCCGATCAGGACCTTGGGGCCTTGGGAGCGAATGGCATCGTGGGCGGTGGCATCCCCATTGCCGCCGGCGCCGCCTTGGGGCTTAAGTTAAAGGGAGAAAAACACGTTGTTGTGAGTTTTTTCGGCGATGGGGCCAGCAATGAAGGTGCTTTCCATGAGGGCATCAACATCGCCGCCACCTGGAAGCTGCCAGCGGTATTCGTCTGCGAGAACAACGGATTTGCCGAAAGTACACCTCGCGCTACTCATCAGGCGGTTCAGGACATCGCAGATAGGGCGAAAGCCTACGGTATGCCCGGAATAGTTGTCGATGGCATGGATCCCCAAGCCGTATTCGAAGTGGCGGGCGAGGCGATTGAGCACGCCCGCAAAGGCCGAGGACCAACACTGATCGAAGCGAAAACAATGCGTTTTCTGGGCCATTACGTGGGCGACCCCGGCACCGCTTACGGACACGACAAAGAGGTGGGAAAATGGCTCAAGCGCGACCCACTCATCATCTTCGTCGAAACACTCAAAAAGAAAAAGTGGCTGAGAAAAAAAGGGATTGACGCTATCCATACGAACGTGAACAAAGAGATGGAAGAAGCCATCGAATTCGCCCGGAAAAGCCCGGAACCCGATCTTAATGACGCCATGACTGATATCTACGCGTCCGTTTAGTTTAGAGGTGTGGAAATGCGCGAGATCTTGTACCGAGAAGCCATCATCGAAGCGATGGATGAGGAAATGGCGAGAGATGACTCGGTTTTTCTGCTTGGAGAGGATATCGCCGAGTTCGGCGGCTCATACAAAACAACGGTGGGGCTTTTAGAGAAATATGGCGCCGAGCGGGTGCGGAACACGCCAATTTCCGAGCAAGGCATCATCGGCTCGGCCTTGGGGGCGGCGCTCGTGGGCATGCGGCCCGTGGCTGAGTTGATGTATATCGATTTTTCCGCCGTCGCCATGGATCAAATCGTCAACCAGGTCGCCAAGGTCCGCTACATGTTCGGTGGCAAGGCGAATACCTCGCTCGTCATCAGAACCCAGGGCGGCGCAGGACGCAGCTCCGCCGCCCAGCATGCGCAGAGCCTGGAAGCATGGTTTGTCCACGTGCCCGGCCTTAAGGTAGTCATGCCCTCCAGCGCGCGTGACGCAAAAGGCCTCCTGAAAGCGGCCATCAGGGACGACGACCCGGTTTTTTTCATCGAGCACAAGCTCCTGTATCTGGAAAGAGGCGCTGTTCCTGAGGAAGAGGAAGTGATCCCCATCGGCGTCGCCGAAGTGAAAAGGGAGGGGAACGATCTAACCATCGTCGCTACCTCCTCGATGGTCGGCAAATCGCTCGTTGCGGCGGAGGAACTCGAAAAAGAAGGAGTAAACTGCGAGGTCATCGACCCCAGAACGCTTTTCCCCCTGGATGTGGAGGCGATTCTCGCCTCAATCCGTAAGACGGGCCGACTCCTCATCACCCATGAGGCGGTGCAGCGTTGCGGCTGGGGAGCGGAAATCGCCGCCTTGGCCGCCAAGAAAGCATTCGACTACCTCGATGCACCCATCGAACGTGTCTGCGCCAAGGAGACACCAGTGCCCTTTTCGCCCAAACTCGAATCCTATGTCATCCCCGACAAAGATGACGTAATCGCCGGGGTTCGTGGTATGTTAGAGACGGTTTAATTCCACAACACATCCAATCATTAGGAGCAAAGATTCATGGCCACCCCCCTCCCGATGCCAAAACTCGGCCTCACTATGGAAGAAGGAACCATCCTCAAGTGGCGTAAGGGCGAGGGCGAAACTGTCGACAAGGGCGAGATCATCCTCGACATTCAGACCGACAAGGTCGAATACGAGGTCGAATCGCCGGACGGTGGCCTCCTGCTCAAAACGCTAGCGGGAGAAGGCGACGTGGTTCCCTGCGGTACGGACATCGCCGTCATCGGGGAGGCGGGAGAGGACATCAGCGGCTTTGAAAGCACACCCGCAAAGGCCTCCGCGGAAACCGAACCTGCGCGAGCGGAGACGCCTCCGGCGCCTGCCCCCGCTCCGGCGCCTACCCCCGCTCCAGCGGCTCCTGTGGCAACGCAGCCCGCACCAACTGGCCGGGTTTTCGCCAGTCCCGCCGCCAGGCGCGTGGCCCGCGAACTCGGAATTGATTACCGCACCCTCAAAGGCTCAGGCCCGGGCGGGAGAATCGTTCAGGCCGACGTGAGAGGGGCGGCTGCATCGGGCCTCCCCACCCCACCGCTCGCCGCTGCGAGCGGTCCCGCGGCCGTAGCGGGTTCAACGCCTCTGGCGGGGATGCGGAAAATCATCGCAGAGCGCATGCTCTCCAGCTGGTCTCAGGTACCGCGCATCACCATGCAGGCGGAGGTGGACCTCACGAACCTCCTCGCCGTACGGGAGGCGAGCCGCCAGGCTTGGGAAAACGACCTCGGCGTCAAGGTATCCATCAACGATCTCATCCTCTTCTACACCGCCCGCGCCGTGCGCCGCTGCCCGGCCGTGAACGTCCGCCTCACCGAAAACGCCCTGGAGCAGATGCAGGACGTGAACATCGGCGTGGCGGTAGCCGTCGAACAGGGGTTGATGGTGCCCGTCATCCGGGGCGCCGACCAGAAATCCATCGACGCCATCTCGCGCGAGTCACGGGCGCTGGCCGAGGCGGCCCGCGCGGGCGCGCTGGGACTCGATGCGCTCGAGGGCGGCACCTTCACGGTCTCGAATCTGGGCGCCTACGGGGTCGACCATTTCAGCGCCATCATCAACCACCCCGAATCCGCCATCCTGTCGGTGGGCGCGGCGCGGGAGCGCGCCGTGGCGCGAAACGGCGAGGTCGTGGCCCGCACGACGGCCTTCATCGGCATCAACGCAGACCACCGCCTGGTGGATGGCGCGCCGGCGGCCGGGTTCCTCTCCACGCTCAAGGAGATGCTCGAGCATCCCAAGGTAGTGCCGGCATAGCTTGAAATATATAAATATCAGAAGGTTATGATGATACTTTCAAGTTATTTCCTAATAAATTAATTTATCGAAAAACCCCGTGAATTTATCGATATTTATCGAATTTTTCGGAAATTCCCCGGCGGCCCCGACGAGACTCGATTCCGCTTCGCCGAGGACGGGAGGAAGAGGTCGCCCCGGCTGAAAAAAACTGCATTTGCGGTGCGAAGCCGAATCGCCCTTTCCATTTTCTCCCCTTCTCTCACCCATGAGAACACTCGCATTCGCGCGAGGGATCATTGTCCATCCCGACGAATAACCGCCAGCGGCAAATGCGGGGAAATGCGCGTACAGCGACCGGCCGCGGAAAAGCGAATTCGTCGTCTCCGTGAGAGGGGAACAGGGAGCGTGTGATTCGCTTCAACGATGAACGAGAACTCACGTTTCCCCGGAAATTGCGAAGCGATGTCTTCCTGCTGCCAGGGCGGAACAATCACTCCGCACTTGTCGGCAAAATCCCCCTCCCCGCTCGGACCAATCGCTCCCTCTTCGGGCATATTGAATAACTCTCGTCTGTGGCCCCCGCAAAACCGCCAACGCCTCTTTCCTCACCCTGAGTAGCCACCGGAGGAAAAACGCGACTGAGAAAGGAGCGTTTGTATCGAAGGGACCTGTCCTGAGCCTGTCGAAGGGCGAGGGGAATCGAACGCTTTGCGGCCGAGCTCGCGTTTGACCCTCCCTCCTCGGTCGAGTCAAACCTTCGATACGCGGCTTCGCCGCTACTCAGGATGAGGCGGAGAGCGCTTTTTGAACAGCCCCTCTTCGGTCGCAATTCACCCCGTTTCCCTACCCCCGCCTCGTGTTGTATGATTATTTGTATTGAGGCGCGCGTTCCGGCGCGGCCCATGATTCGAGAATAACCGCCCCCCGGAGACGCCGGGTCAATCAGGAGACAGGCAATGGCCGAGACAGTTCGTGAAGTACCCTACTACTACATCACCGCATCGAATAAGCCGGGCGAAGGCGCCGCCCTCGCCGCCACGCTGAAGGAGGCGGGCGTCAGCCTGCTGGCGGTGCACGCCTTCCCCGAGCGCAGGCGCGTTCAGGTCGACATCGTGCCCGAGGACGCCCGCGCCTTCACCGCCGCCGCGCGCAAGGCGAAGATCAAGCTCAGCCCCCGGAAGAAGGCCTTCCTCGTCGAGGGCACGGACCGCACCGGGGCGCTCATACCGGTCCTGAACAAGCTCGCGGACGCCGGCATCAACATCACCGCCATCACGGCCATCGCGGCGGGTAGAAAACGCTACGGCGCCATCTTCTGGGTGAATCCCAAGGATCAGCGCCGGGCCAAGAGAGCGCTGGGGGCGTAGACGCGCGATTGAAAAGGTAAGGCTTGTTGCTGAAGGGGCGGACCAACGTGTCCGCCCGCCTTTTTTGAAGAAAATCGAGAATACTGTAGGGGCGGCTCGCGAACCGCCCCTACGGCCGTCATTCTGATATCAATCCAGACCTATGCAGCATAAACCACCGTCATTCCGGCGTCGGAGCCGACCAGGGCGGGAGGTCGAACTCGATAGATGAGGGGCTGTTGAAAAACCCGCCCCGCTCGTTATTCCCCCGCTCTGAAA
>VXPH01000253.1 GCA_009839615.1 Nitrospinota bacterium | reverse complement strand
AGGAAGGATAAAAGGCCGGAAAGACCTCATACGAATTCATTCAATTTGATCTTTCTGGCGGCGAATGATATCGCAACAAAAATCCGGTCTGCCTGAAAATCGAAAAGGAACACGGAATGACGCCTCTATCTGGAATACGGGTTTTGGACTTGAGCCGTTTGCTTCCCGGAGGGCAATGCACTTTGATGCTCGCCGATATGGGGGCGGACGTAATAAAAGTAGAAGAGCCGTTGCGCGGCGATTACATCCGCCTCGCATCCCCTTTCGATAAACACGGCGTTTCCCCTCTTCATCTCTGTTACAACCGGAACAAACGCTCATTGGCTCTGGACCTTAAAAACCAAGACGGCGTATCCGCACTTCTCAGGCTGGTGAAAGATACGGACGTGCTTGTCGACAGCTTCAGACCCGGGGTCATGGAGCGCCTTGGCATTGGTTACCAAAAACTAAAAGAGGAGAATCCCGCCCTTGTCCACTGCGCCATCACCGGATATGGACAAGAAGGCCCGCTGGCTCGCACGCCAGGGCACGACTTGAACTTCCAGGCCCTGGGGGGCGTCGTGGAGCTCACAGGCGCCGCCGGGGAGCCTCCGTATGTGCCCGGGGTGCTCATCGGGGACGTGGGCGCCGGCATGTGGGCGGCTTTCGCCATACTCGCGGCGTTGCGCCTCGCCGAGCGAACGGGAGTCGGGCAATTCATCGACATGTCGATGCTCGATGCCGTGATGAGTTTTCTATCCATCCATGGTCAAACATATCTCTCGACGGGTCAGTGCCCGGGGCGCGAAGAGATGCGGCACAATGGCCGGAGGCCATGTTATCGTCTCTACCCCACCAAAGACGGTCGGATGCTCTCCGTCGCATGCTCGGAGCCGAAATTCTGGGTGAATTTGTGCAAACTTATCGGGCGCGAAGATTTTTATGACGATTACGGAGCCAGAGGCGAGCGCCGCACAGAGGTGATTCAAGCGCTCAACGAAACTTTTGAATCGAAGACACTCGCAGAGTGGGTCGCGTTTTTCGATGGCGCGGACGTATGCGTGAGCCCGGCCCTGAACATGCGCGAAAGTTTCGAGCACACACATGTGAAGTCGAATGGACTGGCGAGAGAGTACCAACATCCTGTCAACGGGACTTATCCCGGCACGCGGCCGGCGCCAAAATTCTCCGACCTCCCCATCAGGGACTCTCTTCCTCCACCCCGCCTGGGAGAGCATTCCGTTGAAATACTCAAGGAACATGGGTTTCAAGATGAAGAAATAAAGCGTTTGCTGGCGTCCGGCGCTACCCACGGAGGCGCCGACCCCGTAGGCGAAACCATCAGTGAATGAAACGACTCGGGCGGCAGAACCCAAAGAACGTAAAATGAGTCGGTATTCATCCGGCGGGAATTACAGTAGCGCGGAATAAAAAATAGTTTGTCGAGACGAATGATTCGTTACTCGCTACTGCTGCGTTCTTCCAGTTTTTCCAACTCGGCTTCGAAGTCTTTGAGAGTTCCGAATGAACGATAAACCGATGCGAAACGCACATAGGCCACTTCATCCACTTCCCTCAACTCGTCCATCAGTTTTTCACCTATCGCTTCCGTCGATATCTCTTTCTCGCCACTGTCGAGGACGTAGCGCTCCACCCGGTCGACAATCGCCTCTTGGTCCTCAGCCGAAACAGGCCTTTTCTCCAGCGCCTTCTTGATGCCTATACTGATTTTCTCACGAAGATAATCCACGCGCGTGCCGTCTTTTTTGACAATGAGCGGCCAGGAAACTTCCGCTCTTTCATAGGTTGTAAAGCGGTGAGCACATTTCTCGCATTCGCGTCTTCTGCGAATCGAATTTCCTTCTTTGGTCGTCCGGCTGTCGACCACTTTGCTTTCGGAATGACTACAAATCGGACATTTCATAAGAATCCTGTCCGGGCAGTAGAATAATCAGGCCGTCGGCTGGGGTGCATCTTCAATATCGGCAATCTTATCCAAACGGCGAGCGTGTCGCCCGCCTTCAAACTCCGTTTCCAACCATGTGGTTACAATTCTCTTTGCTTCCTCAAGGTTCACTACCCGGCCACCCAGAGCCAAGACATTCGCATTGTTGTGCAGGCGGCTCATACGCGCGGCCCATTCATTGTGACAAGCGACAGCGCGAACACCCGGAAATTTATTCGCCACGATAACCATACCCGCGGCTGACCCGCAACAAAGAACTCCTCGCTCGAAGTCGCCTCCGCTCACCGAACGAGCGGCAGGCCCGGCATAATCCGGGTAATCACAAGATTCATTCGAGTTCGTCCCGAAATCATGGTACGGAATCCCTCTCTCATCAAGCAGTTGTTTGACCGCCTCTTTGAGTTCATATCCTCCATGATCAGCTGCAAGAGCGATTTGATTCATCGGGATTCTCCGGGCGATGTCTGTTGGAGGGGTACAACCTCTCAAAACTAGGCGGTAGCAACCCATAAGTCAAGCGATCACGCATTCACACAGCCATTCAAAATCCGTGCAATACCGCACTTACATGACAACCTCCATCATCGACGCCAATCATTATGCTCGTGCAAGAACTTGATCCTTCAACAGAAAAATCAATATGGCTTCAATTCCGTTCCAGAAATTGATTTGCCCAAAAGGATTCTTGACGCCTCCTGCGCTGTTTTTTTGAACTCATTCTCTGCCGCCAGCCTCTCACCTTTCTCCTGCAAGCATCGCGCTTCAATCAAATGAAGAGCCAGGCGCACCCAAGAATCCTCACCCTCTATGGACATGGTCATCGCCGATGCCTGCTCCAGGCTTTTATCGACTTTCTCGATTTGACCTGCTTCGAGCATCAACGCGGCGTGCAGCACGTGATGATGGATATCCTTCTCCCTGCGCTTTCCTGCAGCATGAACATTTGCCGCGGCTTTTTTTATCGCGTTTTGCGACTCCAGAGGCCCGACCGCCAACGCCAACCGCTGCAAAAACTCCAAACCACCCAAAGCCTGATAGCCGTTTTCCCAGGTGCGCAGCGCTCGCCTCTCTCGACCCGCCGCCAACTGCCCATCACCCAATAAAAGATACGCTTTTTTTTCCTTGGCCAGATGACGCAGGGCTTGCTCCAGGAATGGAATGGCGGCCTCTGGATCCGAGTCATTTAATTTCGTCTCGCCTATCGCCAGATACGCGCGGCCGGCGATTTGGTTGTCTTCTTGCCGAAGCAAGTCCGAAACGCCCGATTGCGAGAGTTTCTCACAAATTTCGACAGCAGCTTCGAGGCGGCCATTTTCCAGGTACATATCCCGGAGCTTTCGCAACACCAGGGGGCTCGTGCCCCTCCCCCTGCTGTTTTGCGCAAGCAGCTCGAGGGCTTTTTTCGCATGGCCGGAATGATCGAGAGTCTCCGACAACCGGATAATGGAATCAGGTGAATTGTTCGTAGCAACGCGAAGGCGCTCATTCCACTGAACAGCGTCATCGGGGTTGCCGGAATCCGTCGCTAAATCGGCAGCCAGCCGCAAGGCGGGAATCAAAGAAGGATCGTCCTTGAGCGCGCGCTTGAGTTCTTTTCGAGCGCGCCTTCTTTTTCCTTGAATTCCGAGGCTTTGCGCCCTCGCGAATCGCTCCTGGGCGCGATGCAAACGTTTTTGTTTCCTGGATATCTTCTTGCGCGATACCCAACCGAGTGTAGCGTCACCCCACCCCAGAACCGAAGCCAAAAATGAACCAATGAGAGCAGCTCCGATTACCACCAGAGCCAATGGAACCCGCACGGACCAGTCATCGGTCAGACGCAGGTCTATGATTTCCCGATTGTAGTGAAGAAAATAGACGGCAGCCGCAACAGGAGCCGCCAGAATGAAGAGAGTCCGAATTCTCATTCGCAACTCTCCGCACGGTTTCTAACTATCGCCGCGCCTTTCAATTGCATTTTGAGCCGCCACCGTATAACGCGCATAGGGAATCGCTTCCAGGCGGGAGTAGGGAATCGGCTCATCCGACTCCTCACAAATACCATAAAGTCCATCTTCGATCCTCTGGAATGCCGCTTCCACTTCCCGCAAACGCTCCCGCTCCCTTTCTCCCAAATCCATCAATACCTGGCGAGAATATGTATCGGCAGCCATGTCGGCAATATCCTGAGTCCCGTCGTCACCAATTTCTTTGGTGTGTATCTTGCTTTTCTCCACATCTCCGAGTATTTCACGGCGAACTTCATTCAATCTTTCTTCCAAACCTCTCAGCTGTTTTTTCGTCAAATGCTTCACTTTAAACCTCAACTTTCATTCTGATGACTATGCACTAGGCGCCATTGGCTTGATGACCGTCGCATGTGACCATAAATCTTCCAGTCGATAAAAATCCCGACTCTTTTCGTTGAATATGTGGACAAGGAAATCACCACAATCCATCAACACCCAATTTCCCTCAGCTAATCCTTCCGTCAAAAATACAGTATCACCAATTTTCTTTACCTTTTCCCCAGCCGCCTCACAAAGCGCTTTCACATGCCGGAGACTCGTTCCGTGACAAATCAAAAAGGCATCCACTTCGACAGACAGAGGTCGAAGGTCCAAAAGCACTACATCCATCGCTTTCTTCGCTTCCAATGACTCCTGAAGAGCATGAAGCCGACTCTCTAGTTTCTCGATGGGTCTCCGTCCTCCTCAATCTTTAGCAAACCGTTCCCGAATGCCCATATAATCGGCGGCGAATTATAAAGAGTTCGACTTCGCGTGGCAATAAATGCCTTATGGAGTAAGACTCCTTTATATGCTGCCTGATCCGGGTTGCCGAAATATCAACCTCGGTGATTGGCACAAATTTTATGACTCGCTTTTTGTCGGTAAATTCCGCTTCTTTCAAGCATTTGCCCATGCAATAACCCGGTTCGATTTCTTGAATCACCCGGAGAAGCGCTTCCAGATACGCTGAAGAATGTTGATTTCCCCTCAATGTAACAGCAAAATCGACGGCGTTTAAAACCTCTTTGGGCTTGTGCCATGTGCCCAACTCAAGAAACGCGTCCGCACCGATGATGAAAAACATGTTGTTATCATCAGATGCGCCTCTGGTCAGTTCTTCCCAGGTATCAAGAGTATAAGACAGCCCTCCCCGCTCTACTTCAACGGGGTCACATACATACGCAGGATAATCCTCCAAAGCAATCCGAACCATTTCCAGCCGGTCAGCCGCTGAGGCGACTTCATCTTGCGACTTATGAGGGGGTAAAGCAGACGGAACAAACCTGATTTCATCAAGCAACAGCGCTTTGCGCACCTCTTCGGCAGACCGGAGGTGCCCATAGTGAATCGGGTTAAATGTCCCGCCCAGAATCCCGACGCGCAATCGCTCTCCTTGGTTTTTCCTGCTATTTCTCAATCAAAACGAAATTGTTTCGATGAATGATCTCGTCGTAGTCCTTGCTTCCAAGAATAGAGGCGATTTCCCTGGTTTGTTTCCCGGCTATGCGGGCAGCATCATCACTCGAATAATTCGCCAGCCCACGACCAATCGCCATTCCCTCGGTATCTTGTATCTCCACCACGTCACCAAAACGAAAATTTCCCTTAACGGATACGACACCACTGGGCAAAAGGCTTTTCCCTCTTTTCAGCATGGCGTTTACGGCGCCGCTATCGAGCTTGAGCCACCCGCGTGGTTTGGCCGTGGTTCCTATCCAACCCTTTTTCCCCTTCAAGCGTGCGCCATTCGGCACAAAAAGCGTCCCCAACGGTTCCCCCATCACCACCCGTTCAATTACGTCGGGGTCCCTCCCTTTCACGATAAGGGTGCTAATGCCCACTTTATTGAGGATATTAACGGCCTCAACCTTCGTGCGCATTCCCCCGTGGGCAAGCGGGTTTGGACTGCTACCCGCGATCAATGCGATTTTCTTGGGCAAACCCTCGACTCGGGGAATCAAACGCGCCGTTTTTGATTTCCTGGGATCCTCATCATACAAGCCCTCAACGTCTGACAAGATAATGACGAGACCTGCCTGAACCATTTGGGCTGTCTGGGCGGCCAGTGTGTCGTTGTCTCCGAAACGGATTTCCTCAATGGAAACCGTATCGTTTTCGTTGACAATCGGGAGCACGCCTTTGCTAATCAGGGCCTCGAAGGTATTGCAGGCGTTTAAGAATCGGCTTCTCTCATCCAAGTCTGAATGGATGAGCAAAACTTGCGCCGTTTCGATGCCCCTTTGTTTGAATGCGCGGCCATACGCTTCCATCAAGATGGGTTGACCAACGGCGGCAGCGGCTTGGCGTTCAGGAACTGCTTTGGGAATTTCTTTAAATCCCAGTCTTTTCACACCCGCCGCAATGGCGCCTGATGAAACCACGACGACTTGCCTGCCCTCTTCTCTGAGTTTCGCGACCTGGGAGGCGATGCGTCCCAAAACCCTTCGGTTGACACCCAGTTCATTCGATGCCGTCAAGACCGAACTTCCCACTTTGACCACAAGGCGCCGGCTGTTGAGAACAGGATCATCTCTTTTAATCATCGTCTCACTCATCCGTTCTTTATTTGCGGGTGGAGGTGATGCCGTTTTCCAGTTCTCTCGTTTGCCGGAGCATTTGAGATATTTTACCCAACAATTCATCGAGCCCAAGACCGGATACCGCCGAGATGGCATGGACTTCCACGCCACGCGTCATGAGCCCCTCCCGGAGTTTCACGGAATGATCCCTCGACTCCGTTACATCCATTTTCGTCAAAACCGCCACTCTATGTTTCTGCGCAAGCAGAGGCGAGAACGCGGATAGTTCATCGGTCAGCGCATCAAAATCCATGAGGCCGCGCTCAGGCGGCAAGGAGGCGTCAACCAGGTGAAGCAACAACTCGCAGCGTTCTACATGCCTCAGGAATTCCAGCCCCAGGCCTTTCCCTTTGCTGGCTCCTGGAATCAATCCCGGAATATCGGCCACCACGCATGAAGCATATCCGCCCAAATCCACCACCCCCAGGTTGGGCTGAAGCGTGGTGAACGGATAATCAGCAATTTTGGGCTTGCTCTCGGAAATTCTCGATATCAGGGTCGATTTCCCGGCATTGGGCATCCCGATGAGCCCGACATCCGCGAGTAATTTCAACTCCAATTCCAAGAGGCGTTCTTCGCCCGCTCTTCCCTTTGTCGTTCTCCGGGGCGCTCGATTCGTGGAACTCTTGAAATGCTCGTTGCCGAGTCCCCCCCGCCCCCCTCGCGCGATGATCACCTCCACGCTTTCTCCCGAAAGATCGGCCACAACTTCTCCCGTCTCGGAGTCTCGCACGATGGTTCCAAGAGGCACTTCAATCAGCAAATCCTCCCCGTCGGCTCCATGCTTGTTGCTTCCCATCCCCGCCTGGCCTTTTTCCGCCCTTAACAACGGCTGGAATCTGAAGTGCGTCAGCGTGTTCAAAGACGACGTCGCCTGAAAAACGACGTGCCCTCCACGTCCGCCATCCCCCCCGTCAGGACCGCCTTTCGGCACAAACTTCTCCCTCCGGAAGCTAAGGCAACCGTCGCCTCCACGGCCGGCCTGCACACGTATTTTTGCGTTATCGACAAACATGGCGGGGGCGGAGCCTGCCCATGGAAGACTACTCCGCCGGGATGACACTGATAATTCGGCGGCCCTTGGCTTTGCGCTCGAATTTCAATTTTCCACTTGCCTTGGCAAAGAGGGTATGGTCATTGCCTAAACCGACGTTCTCACCCGGATGAAAGACCGTGCCGCGTTGCCGGACGAGGATGGTTCCCACGTTTACGCTTTCCCCCGCAAAACGCTTTACGCCCAGGCGGCGACCCGCGCTATCTCGTCCATTCGAGGAACTGCCACCAGCTTTTTTATGCGCCATTTGCCAATCCTTTCATCCTGATGCGAGGATGTCCGTCACTTCGATTTGAGTATAGGGCTGCCTGTGTCCTTTTTTGACTCGAACTTTCTTGCGCCGCTTGAAGCGGAAAGCGATGACTTTCTTCCCGCGCCCGTGGTCACGGATCACCGCTTTTACTTTGGCTTTACCCAACGCCTCTCTGTCCGTAACCACTTCTTCCCCATCTACGATGAGCCGAACATCGTCAAACTCGACACTTTCTCCAACATCGCCGGGCAAGCGCTCTACCAGGATTTGATCTCCCGTTTCGATGCGCACCTGCTTGCCGCCGGTTTCCACTACAGCATACATTCCAGAAATCTCCTTGACGTCCAAATTATACTTTGGACTTAAAAATCAACCATTTCCCCAACTTTCGGCCATAACGAAGAGGATATGTATCAATCCAACCCCCAAAAGTCAATTCCAGGCGCCAACAACCCGGCCGTCTTCTTCATTTTTTCTTTTTGATCAAAGCAAACGTCACCCGTTCGGTCCGATACGATATGGTGCGTCTTACGGGCAAATATCCCTTTTTCTGAACCGATACGGTAAAACCCTTAAAAACATCCGTCATGCCTACCTTGAACTTCAGGCGCAAAGGTGTTTTGCCCTGATAAACATCGTTAATAAAAACATCCGCCTGTGGCGGATTCGACGTGACGATGAGTTGACGATCCTTAAATCCCTTCACCGGGTTTTCAATGTTCCTCTCCCACCATTTGCCCATTTGCTTCCTGGTTTTTGCGCATCCCGACATGCCTGGAAGGAGCAGGAGGAAAATACTGAAACCAAGAATCAGCTGTAATGAAGGTTTGAACATATTCTCTTGATTCGATTTTCGAAACATAATCTAAACCTTTTGAAAATCGAGCTTTGCGCAAGCACTTGAATCCATACAAGATGTCAGTTTACATCGAAAACCTCAGGAGGAAAACATCTCGTAATGAGGCTGCACTGTCTTGTCGGCGGCCTCCAGCTAGGCCGGTGGATCGCACACCTGCTGCCCCGACCATTCCTCAAACATTTGCAACAATTCCGTCTGGTCCGAATCCGGCCCGTATTTTTGTAACCCAAGACCATAGATCTGGCGGGCATGATTCAAATAAAACGCCGTTACACCGTTCTCGCGCGCCAAATCGCTCCCCATCGAGAGGTCCTTGTGCATCAAGCCCGTGGAAAAACCACAAGTAAAGTCCCTCGGCAGAAGAAAGCGGGGCCATTTATCTTTCGTGGCGCTGTTCATACCCGAGCCGCCGTTGAAGACCCGAAGCGCCTTTTCGGGGTCCAGGCCCAACTTCGTTGCCAAAACCATGGCTTCCATCGATGAAAGCAGAGCCGTGGCAGAAAGAAAATTATTCACGCATTTCATTGCGTGTCCGGATTCCGGCGCTTCATCGATGTGAACAATGGTTTTGCCCAACGTCTCGAAAATGGGCAT
This sequence comes from Nitrospinota bacterium, assembly GCA_009839615.1. Taxonomy (GTDB): domain Bacteria; phylum UBA8248; class UBA8248; order UBA8248; family UBA8248; genus Bin107. The sequence goes on along the minus strand of VXPH01000253.1, from coordinate 15,293 downwards.
CGCCGCATTTACGATCTCTTTGTGTCCGCCCGGCATGATCGCCAGAGTGGCGGCTTCCGCTCCGACGACGCCGCCCGAGACCGGTGCACCGATAAGGTGCAGACCCTTGTCTTTTACGCGTGAGGCGAGAGTTCTCGTCCTCGTGGGATACGAGGAACTCATATCGATTATCAATTTCCCCTTATCCAGATGCGTGGATATACCATCCGGCCCATCGACCACGGCATCCACGACATCGCTATCGGGTAACATCGTGATGACGACATCGACGCGCCTTGCGAGATCGGCCAGGCTCTCGGCCCCTTGCACACCATCATCCCTCAAGGCCTCGACGTTCTCCGGCCTCGTGTCATAGGCCACGACCGCGTAGTCACCACGCCTCAGATTTTTCGACATGGGCGTTCCCATCTTCCCGATTCCGACGAAGCCGACAGTAACGCTTCCTGGTTCTAAAGTTTTCATGATTTCCTCGCTGTCTGAATAAACTGGTTATATGAAAACACCACCCATCGTTTAGATGTTTTTGATTCGCTCCAAGGTTTTTGTCAATCCCCAACCGGAGTGGTAAGCTTGTCGGGAATTTCGAGCTTTCCGCATCAATCCGCCCCTTTGTTCATCCATATGCCGTGCAAGGAGAACCGAAATGGCGCCGATTTCGGCGGATGATGTGATATGTTATTTGGAAGAAAATCCCGGTTTTTTCATCGAACATCCGGACTCACTTCGCCAAAGCGGCCTGCTGACGCAAGACAGCACCTCGGCAAAGGTCCTGAACCTGCGAAATAAACTTTTCGACCGCCTGAAAGGCGAAAGAGAGGATTTGATACGACTTCTCGATGAAACGATAGAAATCGTTCGCCAAAACGAGCAAATCGAAAAAGACTTTATCGCCATTGAACAACTCTTGTTCGAACAATCACCCTCACTGGCGAGCCTTACGGAAATCGTAAAAAATATCGAATCGCGCTTCGGAATCGAATACGCAGGCTTTTTGCTTCTCGACCCCATCGACGGCATTCCCGTGATCGCGCCGAAATCTGACGAGTCATCCCGCATTCGCCCACTTGGCAAACTAGAAGAAAAACTCGTGCCTATGGATGGAGGAGTTGTGCTCCAAGGCAAACTGGAAGGAGGTGGAGGCCCGCTGTTTCCAGACGCATTGAGCGAAAACATCCAATCAACCGCTGTTGTCAGTTTGGAAATCCGTGAGAAAAGAATCGGTTTTCTCGTTTTGGGTTCCAAAGACCCCGAGCGATATCAAGAGGGGATGGCGACTCACCTCCTCAGGCGTCTTGCAATGCGTTTGGCTTTGGGAATTTCCATCTTTCAGCGATTCAACAACGGAAAAACGGCACAATCGAGCCTTTGAGGCAAAGCGCGCAATTTGCAATGGTTTCCTTTCCCGCTAATGAATCATCAGGCCGGCACTCCCTGCGCCTTGGACACAAGTTCCATGACCTCGGAGATGCTGTCCAGGTTTTCCAAATCCTTCACTCGTTCGATGATCGAATCTCCCGTTGCCTTATCGAGCACCGGGGCCGTCATGACGTGGAATCGCTCGATCAACTCATCCCACGTCAACGGATTCCGTGAATCCCCCTTCGGGTAATCCTGATGCGCTTCGAATATGCCGCGACCAGTCTCGATTTCGACATGCGCTTGCCATTTATCCGGAAATTCCTTTTCCATTTCGGCATCGCCGTAGCATTCAATTTTCTTGATAATGGAAGAGTAAACCTGTGAGCGAAGGAAATCGTCGGCATACTCATCTAGCCCCGCGGCGCGCCTGAGAATCGCTACAGCCACGGCGTATTGAAGGCTGAACTGCGCATCGACGATATTTTGCGGATTCGTTTTCATGTCATAGGGTTCGATGACGACCATCACGCTCGTCTCCGGAACCCGGACTTTCACTCGCTTTATTTCCTCGGGCTGAATATCATGCGCTTTGCAAACTTCGATTGTGGCGTCAATCGAAGCATGGTTATAGCGACAGCAAGCGTAGGGCTTTATGGCACTCTCACAGATTTCCCAATACTCACCAAAATGTTCCACGACATACTCAGGCGTATAGTCGTCACTATGGCCATGCAAAAATCCCGTTTTCCCGCCCAGAATATCTTCCGGTCCCGTATAACCCTCCTGGGCCAGATAGGCGGCGATGATACCGCTATGCGCCGCCCACCCCGGGTGAAACCTCTTCGTCCAGGCGCCGTTATCGAGATATTGCATCGAACCCGCCGCCTGGCTGCCCGCGATGCCCATCGCATTGGAGGTGGCCTCGACCGAAAGCCCCAGAAGCTTCGATGCCGTAATCGCGGAGGCGAAAGTGCCGCATGTACCCGTGGGATGGAACCCGCGTTCATAGTGACTTGTCGGGTTCACGGCATTTCCGATGCGATTGGTCACTTCATAACCCGCCACAATAGCAGCGATTACTTGCTTCGGATCAGGCCGATGCGCCTCAGCCACGGCTAACGTGCTGGGCATGACGCTGACTGCAGGATGCAGGCTCGAGCGTGTCGTCACATCATCCATTTCCGTCGCGTGGCTCACGCCGCCGTTTACCAACGCGGCATGAGGAGCATCCGTTTTCAATGCCGAGCCGATGATGGTGCATGGCCCGTCCCTGGGAACGCGTTTTTGAGCAAAATTATGAAATACCCGGGAACTGGCGGCTTCCACCGCTCTCAACGTAACGCCAAGGTGATCGAGCAAGAAATACTTTGCGCGGTCCCTGGCCTCATCCGGCAGAGAATCGTATGTAATGGCGTGAACGTGCTCGACAAGCATTCGGCTGATATTCATTCGAACATCTCCTTCCAGTAGAAGCCGGTATGTAATCTTGAGCTATAAGCCTGCGACTGTTCAGGCATTTTTCTCTATCCCGAGAAATCATACCAGAACATGCGATATCCTGCCTAAGCGCAAGGGTGGACAAACTATCTCAAGCCCTTGGGCCACAGATGTGTTTGTCAGAGAACATCGCTTGCGGATAGAATCTTCACCACTGCCGCATCCTCATTATTGTGGAGATATGAAATGCAATCTTGCATCTTTTGCAAAATCGTAGCAGGTGAGATTCCCTGCAAAAAAGTTTATGAAGATGATGCATTGTTTGCATTTGAAGACGTCAACCCGGCGGCTCCAACGCATATCCTGATTATCCCGAAAAGACACATGGAGACGCTCCACGAAATACAGGATACGGACAAGGAACTGATTGGCTCGATATTCGTTGCGGCGAATGAAATCGCCCGTAAACAGGGAATCGCTCAAGAGGGTTTTCGAATCGTCGTGAATTGCGGAGAAAACGGGGGCCAAACGGTCTTCCACATCCACTTTCACCTCTTGGGCGGACGCCGTATGGAATGGCCGCCGGGCTAACGGACGTATAATGCGTGGAGTCGTGTAGATGCCGGGAAACCCGCAGGGTTCGCCGCGCCGTAAAGCGCTGGATATAAACTCGCCGGAAAATATGGGCCCCTTGAGAACCTACATCACCCGGAAACGACGCTCCATAGCTCGGCTCCATTTACTCTCGTGATCATCATCGAACAAAATATCCGGATCCGCAGGGGCCGTATACCAATCTCCACGCCTCATCTCGCGCTCTAGCTGCCCTGCCCCCCAGCCGGCATAGCCGACCAGGAAAACGATTTTCTCGGGCCGTTTGCCTCGGGCCATGGCCCGGAGCACCGTCTCCATCGGGCTTATCGCTACGTTCTTTCTCAATTGATGCGCCACCTCGAATTCGTGCTCTGTCGAATGGACCACGAAACCGGAACCGGGCGACACGGGTCCGCCGTAGTGGATATTCACCTGGCTCGATTCTCCAGACGCTTTTATGCCAAAACTCCGGTAAAGTGCGAAGATCGGCATCTTCTGCACGATGCGGTTCAACATCAGCCCGAAAGCCCCCTTTTCACTGTGTTCCACCAGCAGAATTACGCTCTGGCGAAATCGGATGTCCGGCATGCCAGGGCGAGCCACCAACAGCTTTTCCTGGTGATAGCCCAAAAGTGGTAGATAGGGTCCCTCCGGGTTCTTGCCTTGCTCTTGAGCGGAGGCGGTTGAGGAGAAAAACAACACAATCGCAGCCAGAAGGATTCGTTTCATCTATGCCACCCAGCCGCCGCCGTAGAGCACGTCGCCGGAGTAGAAAACGGCCGCCTGCCCCGGCGCCACGGCGCCCAGATATGTGGGGTCATGGGGCCTGATTTCGACGGTTCCATCCCCTTTGGGGGTCACGGCGCAGGCGGCTGCGCGGCCCCGGTGCCGCACCTGGACTTCCAAAGGAGCGGATTCAGGAGGAATCGACCAGCGCACGTCTTTAGCGAAGAATACCTCACGCGCGAGGGACTCGCGCTCGCCCACCACGACGGTGGCCGAATCCGCTTCGAGTTCCACCACGTAGCGCGGCGGACCGCCTCCCAAATCGAGGCCCCGTCTTTGCCCCACGGTGAAGTTGGTCACGCCCCCATGCCTGCCGAGCACGTTTCCCTCCAAATCCACGATGTCGCCCGGTCTGTCGACCCCCGGTTTTTCGGCCTTGAGGAAAGCGCGGTAATCATCCTTGGGCACGAAGCAAATCTCCTGGCTCTCGGGCTTATCCGCGGTCGCGAGGCCGAGTTTTCGGGCGTATTCCCTCGTCTGCTCCTTCGTGAACTCCCCCAGGGGGAACGCGGTTCGCGCGAGTTGCTCCTGCGTCATGCCGAAGAGGAAGTAGGTCTGATCCTTCTCCTTGTCGAGACTCCTCGCGACGCTCAGGCTCCCGGCGACCTCCACCCGCCTGGCGTAATGGCCGGTCACGAGGGACTCCGCCCCGAACGCCATCGCGCGCTCGGCGAGATAGTCGAACTTCACCACCTGGTTGCACTTGACGCACGGCACGGGCGTTCTGCCGCTCTCGTACTCGGAGATGAAGTTCTCGATCACGCTCTCCTTGAAGGATTCGCGCACGTCCATCACGTAGAAGGGAATGTCGAGCTGGGCCGCCACGGCGCGCGCGTCGGCCAGGTCGCGCGGCGCGCAGCAGCCTCTGTGGAAGGATTCCTGCGCGGGCCGGTCGGCGAGGCGGAGCCCCACGCCGATGGTCTCATGGCCCGCTTCCACCATGAGGGCCGCGGCCACAGAACTATCCACCCCGCCGCTCATCGCCACCACCACGCGCTCAGCCATCACCGCCTCCAAAGCATGCCGTCCAATCCGGCCACGTTATACACCACCCGCTCCGCCAGAGGCCACCAGACGCGAAGAGACGAGAGGCGGCGCGGCGAGCGGGGAAATGCGGGGAGTTGCGGGCAAATGCGGAGTTTCAAAAAATTTTTTAATTCGATAAATTTCAGAAAATTATTGCTAATTCACTTTATATATACAATGCAACTATATGATATAATGCGTTTTATGATGATAGTTCGATCGATAAACATTTTCGGAAATTTATCGATATTTACCGTATTTTTCAGGAATTCCGAATCCGCGCGCACCGGGTCGGCCCGGGTACATTCCATCGTCTGAACACCTGTTTTCATCCCGATACGCCTCCCCGAGATTTCCCGATTCGCCGACCGGCGGGAGAGAAGAAATACACTCCCCGCCACTCTAGCGAACGGGCCCTCGCGCACAATAACGCCAAATGCGGGGAAATGCGCGCGCGACGGGTTTTCTCAGTTACGGGCGCTGCGAGACGCTCCATCCCCCGCTCCGGGCAAAACGGCGGGGAGGCGTGCTGATTCCCTTGCTAATACTCGAACACCGTGGGGCCGTCCACTTTTTCGGAGAGTGTTGCGACGGCGGCGCGGGCGGCGCCGAGACGCCACTCCCGCTCGGCCTCGGGCGTCCGGGAGGGATCGCCGAATGGATGATGAAAATGCCCGGCGCGGTTGTTGACGATGCGGTTGACCCCGATGTCGCGCGCCACGTCGGGCAGGCAGGTGACGATGACGGTGGGCAGGCCCTCCCGCTCAAGCGCTCTCGCCAGCGCAGCCCCGCTGCGCGTGCCGGTGCCTCACGTGGCGGGGAGGACGACGCCCTCCACACCTGCCTTCCTGAGTTCTGCGGCCCAGGCGCGGCCGATGCCGTCCATCTCATCATACGCGCCGCCGTTCCCGCAGGTGCTCAGGAAATCATCATGCAGTTCGGCGATCTCGCCTTCGCCCTCGAGCTTTCGGAAGGCGTCCACGGCGAGCATGCGGTCCGGCTCCTCGTTCACGAACACGGTGTTGAAGCCCCCGTGGATCGAGATGAACGTGCCGTTCGGAAGCGCGTCTTTCCCCTCGAAGGAATACACCGCCCAGTTCCCGTTCCTCGAGCCTGCGAAGCGGTCCGGGTTGCCGGGGGGCACCATGCCGCCTTCCGAAACGATGGCGATGCGGGCTTCTTTAAGATCGGAGACGGGTTCCGGTGGCGCTATCTCCTCCAGAGCGGGAACGTCGAGTTCCGTCTGGTAGGGCTCGCCCTTGATTTTCCGGAGGAGCATGTCGACGGCGCGCCGCGAGGTCGGGAGCTCGGCGATTTCGTTGAAGCGGATCCCCCGGGGGAGATAGCCCTCATCCTCGGCGCTTCCGATCTCCTCGCCCCGCGCGAGCCTGAGCCCCAGCCGGGCGGCGGCTTCCAGGGCCTCTTCCATGTCGACGGCGGAATCGGCGGCGGGGACGGTGTGAACGCTCGTTCCCGCGGCGGGAAAGCCCGGATTTTCGGGGTGCATGGCGGTGACGACGGGAACGCCCGCCTCCTGCGCCGCGCGGCATACGGCGGCGCAGGCCAGCCCGTAGCGCCCGGCGTTGAAGGCGGGTCCTGCGATAAGGAGATCGGGAGCGAACTCCTTGGTCCGCGCGAGCGCCTCGGCGACGCATTCTTCCTCGTTTTCGGCGAAAAGGCCGTCACCGGCGAAGACGGTGCCGACGACTTGGGCGTCCTCGCCCAGTATCTTATCGAGCAAAACCCCTGGGCCGACGGGGCCGGGCCGGGCGGATACGGGATGAGCGCTTCTCTCCTCGCCGCCCAGACCTGCGAAGAACTGGTTCAGATAGTGAACGACCCGAAGTTTAGCGCTCATGGCCTGATCTCCTCGTATGTATACACGTCAATCCATATCTCAGTATACATGGCGAAAACCCGTTTGGGCGAACATCCCTCTCGACGGCCCCGCCCTCAATAATCCTTGCCCACCATGTTGTTGATGTCCCGCGCCCACTCGTTGGCGTAGTAGTCGCTGTCGGAGAGGGTGAACGCCTCGCGGACGTTGCAGCTCCTGCCGTTATAGAAATCGACGACTTCCGCGCCGATGACCCGCTCCACCGCGGGGGCGGCGATGCGCTCGCCCTGCATCCCCTTCGAGATGACGGCGTCGGCCTCGGGCACATGGAAGACGAGCGGGAACTCGCCCGAACCCGGCCGGCCCACCTCGTAGATGATCGGAACGGCGCGCACGCCCATCTGCTCGAGCGCCTGGACGGTGAGCCAGTAGTCCACCGTGGAGTTGCCGCCGCCCTCGAAGGCGAGCACCGCGCCGTCGGCCTTCAGGAGAGCGGCGAGCTTGGCCACGTACTGCGCCGAACGCTCCTTGAGCGCCTGGTTGTCGTGGTGGCCGCGCGTGATGATCATGCCGGCGAAATTGAGGTCCACCCCGTGTCGGCGGTAGAGCTCGTAGATGAGCGGCTTGTTGCAGTGCAGGTATGTCGGCGCCTTCTGCTGCGTCTTGTAGTTCGCCCCCACCACCGCGCCATCGAGCATCTCGTTCGGGTGGATGAGGGTGGGGAGCGAATCCCCCAGGTTCCTGCCGTACATGAAGGTCTGCACCATCGAGGCCTGGTGCATCACCTGATCGACATAGACGACGCGGGGGAGAGCGGGGTCGACGTCCCCGATTTCGAACGTCTCGACTTGTACGGGCGCCATATCCTTCGTGCGCTCAGCCAGCCGGGAGGCGATTTTCAGCGTCGCGAGGCGCACGGCGTCGTCGTGCGCTTCGTTCGAGGCGCCCTCCAGCGGGTCGTAGCAGGCGACGAGGTTCGCGGTCTCGGAATTCGTGCAGTGCGCAGCACCCGGACCGCACATGTCGATGATCCCCTCGCGAAAGCTCATGATGCCCGTCATGGGCCCCAGGAAATGCGTGGAGCTTATAACGCACATGCCGGCGAGCTTGTGCGTGCGGCCTTCTCCTGCGGTCTTCGCAGGCCCCAGGAATCCCGGATATGCGCACGAGCGCCCGCTCACCTTGTAGAGCGGCTCCACCGCATCCAGAACATTCGTGATGCGGGCGGAATCGCCCGGCGACGCGGCGTCAAAGCGCACGTCCTTGAGGTCGCCGTCTTCGAGCGCCAGTTCACAGAGTTCGTCCGCATCCACGGTGAGCGTCTCGTCTTTGTACGCGAAGCGCTTTCCGACGATGATTTTCGAGACGGGGAACAGGCCCATCTCCAGCCGCATGGACATATTCGCCTCCCCTACCCGGCCGCGCGCATCGAGGCCAGGTCGCTCTCTATCTGCGGCAAATCGAGCACCATTTCCATCATGAGGAGTTTCTCGGCGTAAACCTCCTCGGGAACCTGGGCGCGCACCTTCTCTTCCAGTATGTGATAAACGGGGAGTCCCAACGAGACTCCCGCCAGGGGCCCGGCCCAGCTCGGGTCTCCGGTGGTCAGCGTTTCGACGGCGAGCCGAAGGCCTTCACCGGGCATTCCCAACACCACCATCAGGTTCTCCGACCCGATTTCATCCACGATCGACTTGATGGCGGCCTGGTTCTCCAGGTCCATGGCGCCCGCGGAGGTTCAGACGAAACACTCCGTCTTCTCGAACACGACCTCCGCTCCCGCCGCTTCGAGACATTCCGCAATCAGCGGACCGGGAACGCCGTCGCGCTCACCCAGTGCGATCACTTTTTTTCCTTTGAACATGAACCTCCTCCACTCCCCCAAAAAACGAACGAATCACGCCTCTATCAGCACCGAAGCCCCGTCGGCCTGACGGGACATCCGGCCTAAAAATAAACTCCCTTTGGCGACGACCATTGTACTCCCAAGACGGCCCGTCCGCATCCGCTCGAGCGCGTGGCCGAGAAAGGGAACGCCCGCGGGGATGTGCCCCTGCGTGGGCGCGAAGCCGGGCATCCCGTGGGTTTCGACGAAGCCCGGAATCTCCTCGCGGGCGATCTCCCCGCCCATGACCGCCAGGGCGGCCAGCATCCTGTAGTTCGCGGCGGCGACGTCTCCCGCGCCCGCGGGCAGCATGATCTCGGGATTGTGCAGTTCGACGGCGTACTTATCGACGCTCGCGATCTTGCGTCCGGCGCGGGCCAGCGGGTCGCGCACGAGCGCCTCCGCCAGCCCTTGCGGCGTGGAGGGTCTGCCCGCCGCGTGGCGCCCGGCGATCGCGAGATTCACGCGGGGGCCGGCGTCCGCATCTCCGGTGAGAAAGAACGCAACGCCGCCCAGTACGTCCTCCAGGACGGGCATCCCCTTTTCCAGATGAAAATACGCTTTCATCCCGAGCTTCGCCATCGATCCGCCGCCCACGACGACGGCGTTTCCGACGACGCCCGCCTCGATTAAGGCCGCCGCGTGTACGAGCGCATAAACGGGCGCCGCGCAGAAGGATTTCACGTCGACGCCCGCCGCGTTCACGCAGCCCGCCATCTCGGCGATCGCCTTGGCGAGATTGCCGCCGCCGCGGTTGTAGCGGTCCCCGACCGCCTCTTCGGAGCAACTGATGACGTACTCCACCTGCTCGGGCGCGATGCCCTCCTGCGTGAGCAGGCGGCTCAATGCGTATGCGCCACTGGCCTTGGCCGAGAGGTTCTCCAGCAAAATGCGGGCGTCGAGCGATTCGTCCGCGTCATGGTCGCGGCTCGCACACCCGACCAAATTGCCATCCTGAAAAAGCGGCAGGGCTTCTCCACGCTCGATGCGCCCTGAAATATCCTCCTGACCATATTCCTTTGTGGGCTGATTTATATCGAGAAGCGCGGCAGCGGATTCAGAACCCACGGCATCCGGAACAAACCGCCCCCTATCGAGCATGATCAACCCGAACTGATCGGCTGCTTCGAGAAGGGCGTAGAAAGAACCCTGCGGAAGGATTTCCCCGAAAACGCCCATAGGCGATGCGCCTGCGGAGGGATTCTCGTACCAGGGAGCCTGTATTTCGCCCAAATTCTCGGGCGGGAGGTTGCCGATGAAGGCCTGGTTCGGCGCGTAGTCGACCGCTTCCCCGAATGGCCGCAGGTCGGTGAAAACCTCACTTGGCGCATGATCGTTTCGGATAGTTTCGCGCCAGGGTTTCGAACCGTAGCGCACCAGATCGGGAACGTGAACGAGTACGTTCGCCGCCGCGCGCAGATACGCCGTCATACCGCCCGCTCCCTATGGGAGGAAAGAAAGATTACCCGGTCATTTGTACTGGAAACGAGAGGGCGCCGCCATGCCTGCGGCCGCCATGACCACCTTATCCCGCGGTATAGCCGCCGTCGGCGTATAGAATATGGCCGGTGTAGAAGTCGGACGCGCTCGATGCGAGGAACAGGAGCGGCCCCGCCAGGTCCTCGGGCTCGCCCAACCGTCCTTTGGGGATCCGGCTCACGATGTTATCGCGCGTCTTCACCGCCTTGGGCGCGTCTGTGAACATCCAGTCCGTCAGGACCGAGCGGAAAACGGTCGGCCCGACCGCGTTGACGGTGATGCCCGTCGGCCCCAGCTCGCAGGCCAGCGCCTTGGTGATGCCGTCCACCGCCGCCTTCGAGGCGCAATAGGCGGTATATCCGGCGGGGTGGCCGAGAATCCCGCGCGTCGAGGAGACAAGGACGATCTTGCCGCCGTCTCCCTGCGCCTTCATCTGCCGCGTCGCGGCGCGAGCCAGAAGCCAGGACTGCGTGACGTTCGCGTCCATGACGTCGGCGAACGCATCGGGCGCCATCTCCTCGATCATCCCCACCCTGTTGATGCCCGACGCCACGACCAGGATGTCCAGGCGGCCATGCTCCTCCACGGCCTTCTCCACCATGGCGTCGGCCGTCGCTTCGGTCTCCGGGCGCGCGTTCACCGTAACGACTTCGGCTCCAAGCTCGCGGCACTCGCCCGCAACGGCCTCGAGCGCGTCCGCAGTTCCAGCGGTCAGCGTGAGGCGGCAGCCGGCCCCGGCCAGCGTCCGCGCGGCCACGGCGCCAAGTGCGCCCGACGCGCCTGTGACGAGCGCAGAACGTCCGCTTACGTCGAAAAGTTCCGAGGGTTTCATATCGTACTTTCCTGATAGGGGATCACGACCTACGTCCCGCAGGCGTGAGAGAAGAATCCGTATGCCCCATGCTAGGTATCAAGCGGGTGTGGTGTCAAGAATACGAGGGAGGATATGAATTCCGAATTCACGCGACCTGGCGAACACACAAACCTGCCCTAAGGCAATTGTGGTTTTTGTTCGTCATTCCGGTGAACGCCGGAATCCAGAGCGGACGAAATCGGACGAAAGACGCGAATACGGCAACCCAACGGGGGTGTCGGGAGATTTCCTATACCTCGAACTATCTCATCGGTTCTGGATTCCGGCATTCGCCGGAATGACGGGACAGAGCACACCTATCATGGGGGAAAATTCTGACTGTAGGGACAGGCCCCCGTGCCTGTCCTGACGAGGGCGGGCACAGTCGAACTTCCCTTCCTCAGGGAAGTTCGACGCCCCTACGTGATTTCGGTTTGTGGAGGTTTTGAGTAGGGACAGGTCGCGACCTGTCCCTACAGGTGGCTTATCAATTCTTCGCAAGTGAGAAACGCAATTGTAGGGGCGGTTCGCGAACCCCGGACAGGCGCAGGGGCCTGTCCGGATACGGCAATTGCGGGATTCGTCGTCATTTGTGCATGCGCTAGGATGATGCGTTTCCGCAGCCAACGCGATTTCCGGCGGAACGCGCGTCAAACGACCTCGACCCAGGTCTTCATGCCCGACGCCTGATGAGCCAGGGTGTGGCAGTGGATCAGCCATTTGCCGGGGTTGTCGAACACGCAGAGGACGTCCCGTCTCCGGCGCGGATCGACCAGGGTGGTGTCGCGGTAATGGCCGAGCGCGCCGTCCTCGCCGAGTTCGTGGAAGTGATGGCCGTGGATGTGGATGCCGTGCGGAAAGGCGGTGTCGTTGCGCATCGTGATCAGCGCCGTCTCGCCTCGCTCGAAGCGCTGCCAGGGCGCGTCCGGCAGGCCGGAATGGTCGTTGAAGGCCCATAAATCCTTGCCCCCGTGCCGCCCGCCCATCGCGCCGCCCTGCATGGCGAGCGTAAGCCGCCGCGCCTTCTTGCGGTCCGGCGCCGGGACCCGGGGCGGCGGCAAGGGCGCTATCGGGGCGTCGATGGGCGCGGGGTTGACGCCTTGCACGGCTATCTTACCGAGTTCATAAGGTCTGCGCCGGGTCAGGAAGGCGAAGGTGAGCGTCGCTGCGACGTCGAGGATGACGTCGGTCCGCTGCGCAGGCGCGAGCTCGAGCTCACCGAGCGGCTCGGGATCAGCCAGCGGCATGCCGTCATGCGCCACGATCTTGCCTGCGCCGCCGCCGATCTCCACCTGGAAAATCCGCGCCGTCGCCGCGTTGATCAGCCGCAGGCGCACCCGGTCGCCGCGCCGCACCGCCTCCCGGGAGGGGAGCGCCCGGGCGAAGTTGCCGAGCCGCCCGTCATGGGAGAAGTCGTGCCGGTTGCCGAAATTCGCGCGCAACTGGCCGCTGCGCGTCAAGCGCCAGTCGTCGAAAACCACCGTGATGTCGTGGTCGACCCGCGGGGGGTCGCGCTCCTCGACGATCAGCGGGCCGTATAGCCCCATCGCCACCTGCTCCCAGGAACGCTCATGCGAGTGGTACCAGTAGGTGCCCGCGTAGGGCATGTCGAAAGCGTAGTCGAACGTCTCGCCCGGCTTGACCGCCGCCTGGGTGAGGCCCGGAACCCCGTCCATCGGGTTGTCGATGTGGATGCCGTGCCAGTGGACGGCGGAGTCGCGGTCGATCCCGTTCTCGAAGATGACGGCTACCCGGCCGCCCTGGCGGACGCGGATCTCGGGACCCGGCGTCGAACCGTTGAACCCGAGCATTCGCGTCACGCCCTGCCCGGCCGGCAGGAGGCGGGCGGTGACGGGCTCTGCCTTGAGGCGCATGGCCGATGGCGCCGTCCATCCGGCCGCGGGGGTCAGCGCCGTCGCCGCCAAGGCCAGAAGAAAATCCCTTCGGTTCATGATCAGTCTCCCACGAGTGCGTTCTTTGACGGCGCGACGATAATATCCCCCGCGCCTCGCGGCGGCAAGAGAATCCGTCCGGCCGAGGAATGAAGGTTCGTACCGGCCATTGGGGTAGAAAATATCGTAATGCCGGCGAATTCGCTTTTGCTCGTCATTCCGGCGAATGTTGGTGACAACCGAAAGGCTGGCCGGAGCGGACGAAATCGGAGGAAAGACGTGAACGTGGCAATCCAGCGAGGGCTTCGGTATTTCCGATACCCCGAACTGTCTCATCGGTTCCGGATTCCGGCGTTCGCCGGAATGACGGTGTTCAAGAGTTTACATCTGATCCAGAAGAAGAAAATTTGCGCTTATACGAGGTATGGATTTTTCTTTTGTAGGGACAGGTCGCGACCTGTCCCTACAGGTGGCTTATCAATTCTTCGCAAGTGAGAAACGCAATTGCAGGGGCGGTTCGCGAATTGTGGGACGATCCCGAGCAGGGGTTCGTCCCTACGAATGATAACTACGCGGGACTCGGTTCCCGCACCGACACCGCCAGCATGGCGGTGAGAAAGGCGACGTCCTCCGCCGCATCGAGCCGCCACCAGGCGTCCCAGGCGGCCAGGGCCTTCTCTTCGGTGAGGCTTGCGGCGCATTCGAGGAATTTTTCCCTGAGTTCGAGCTCGGTCAGGGGGTTTTCGACGTGGCCGCGCGCGCGGGCGAAAAAGCGGGTGAGTTCGCGGCCATCCTTGAGCTTAATCCAGACTTCAGCGGCCTCGGTTTCGGGGTCCTCGCGCGCCATCTTCTCGTCCAGCTCGAACGCCACGCGCTTCTGGAGAGCAGCGATCTCGGGCCGCGCCACGCTGTCTTCCTCGAACTGGCGGATGCCGACCTTGCGGTCCACCAGGGCCGAGGCGATGCAGAACGGCATGGAGAATTTTCCCTCGAGACCCGTGGTGGCCTCCTTGTAGCGCAGGACCTTGAGCGTCATGGTCGAGGCGCGCGCGCCCAAGGCCGCCACGTCGTCGACGCGGACGTCTTCGCTCGTCACCAGATCGAGCATGGCGTCGATGCCCGGATGCGTCATCGCGCAGCAGGGGTGAATCTTCACGCAGACGCCCTCCTCGATGTCCCAGGGCTGCCCCCAGGGAGCGACCGCGCTCTCCCAGTCCGCGAACTCATGCGCCGTGGGCCCGATTTCCTCCGCCGCCATCGCCGCCGTGAAGCCCGTCTCCAGCGTATCCTCGGCCGCCGTGAAGCCTTCTTCTGCGAGTTTCGCCGCCACGAGGCCCGCGCGGGCGGACTGGCCCGCGTGAAAGGGCTTGGTCATCGTGCCGAAGTTGGACACCAGCCCCGCCGAGCCGCTCGCGCCAAGGCTCAGGGCGTTCATCGTCTGTTCCTCATTAAGACCCAAGAGATACGCGCAGGCGCCCGCCACGCCGACGGACCCCAGCGTGGCCGTGGCGTGAAAACCCCGTCGGTAGTGCCTGGGGTTCACCGCGCGGCCCAGGACGTGCAACAGCTCGAAGCCGAGCGTGTAGGCTTCGAGAACCTTCGCGCCGCCGATTCCCCGCTCTTCCGCCAGGGCGATGAGCGCGGGCACCAGCGTGACGCTCGGATGGCCCAGCATCACGAAGTCCACGTCGTCGTAGTCGAGCGCATGGCCCGCCGTGCCATTCACGAAGGCGGCCCAGGAGGCGCTCGTCCGCTCCTCCGCCCCGATGAGCCGCGCGACGGGAGCGCCTCCTTCCGAGACAGCCAGCCGGCGCGCGAGCCGCGCGCACGCATCTCCCCTGCCCGCCAGAATCACGCCCAGCGTATCGAGGGCGGCGTTTCGCGCCCCCGCGCGGGCCGCCTCGCCGACGTCCGGGGCGTGAACCGCCGCGATTCGTTTCGCCAGTTCCCTGGTGGCCGGGTAGGTCATGGAGGGGATCTCCTTGCGTTCGGGTGAACAAGGGAAGCGGATAATTCCGTAGGGGCGGACCCGCGTGTCCGCCCCTGCAATTGATTTTCAACCGTCTTGTGTAAAACGCAGGGCGGCCCCGAAAGGGCCGCCCCCGTGATTCGTCAGATGCCGCGCGGACGCTCGGCGGGCGCTTT
>VXPH01000217.1 GCA_009839615.1 Nitrospinota bacterium | reverse complement strand
CCCCCCGCCCCCCCGGCCCCCCCGCCGGGCCCCCGCGTCCCCAGGCCCGGGGGCGTCCCCTCTACCCCCCAATCGGGCCTTTTTCAACCGTCCCCGTCCGGGTAGAACTGCTCGCAGTAGCGCCGGAAGGCTCCTATCTCCCCGTCCGAACTGCACAGGCGGGGGCGGGGAATATACTGTTTACGGTCCCAGATGACGACGTCCGATAATACGTCGCGCTTCTGGGCCGATATGATGATTTTGTTCATGAGCCAGGTGCGCAGACCCGGCGGCAGGAAGCGCATGCCGAAGATCGGCCGCTTCGGCTTGCGTAATCGCTTCAGCTGGCTGACCAGCACCATTTCGAGCAGATCGTCGTCGATGGGCGTCGCGAGCACCCACAGGCGCGTTTCCATGCCGATGCCGTGCTCGGTGACCTCGACGAACGAATAGCCCAGCCCGTGCACGTGAGTGACGGCGGAAACGTCGTATGTGTAGATGTTCATCCCGGCGAGGGTCTGGCTTCGCGTGAAGTCGAAGCAGCTCTTGAGGTAGGCGCCCTCCACCTCGATGGTTCCGACCCGGGTCACGCTGCCGAAGCCGTGCACGTAGCGCAGGTGTCCGTCGTCAACGGAGTTCTCGGTCGTTTCCTGGGGATGCCCCGTGAAGCGCACGCTCCAGGTTTCGAGGTCGCTCCAGTCGTCGCCGCTCGGCTCCTCCGGCAGGCGCCATTGCGGCGGCCTCCCGTCCATCCCCCACCAGGCGAAGACGAGACCCAGGATTTCGCGCGTCTCGAAAGTTTTAAGCCTGGCTGTCCGGGGCGCGGGCGCGTAGGGCGTCTTGACGCACTGGCCGGTGGCGTCGTACTCGAACCCGTGGAAAGGACAGACGAGGCAGCCGTCCCGCACCACGCCGCCGACTTCGGGGCCGAGTTCCGATCCCAGGTGCGGGCAGAGATCTTCCGCCACGCAGATACGCCCCTCATCGTCGCACCAGACGACGATTTGCTCGCCCATCCAGGTTCTCTGGATCAGCTTCTTTTTCTCTATCGTCTTTCGGGTGGCGATGAAGTACCAGCCTTCCGGAAATGGATGAAGCGAGGCTGTTTCTCTGCGTTCGATTCGCTCGGTTTTCATCGGCATCCGCCACCCCCCGGCTCGAAGCCTGCGGGTTCGGCCGGCCTTATGCCCGGCCGGCCACCGCATGAGGTGCGCGCCGCCCCGCTCCCCGTCCCGGCGGGACGCTCGGGGTCCACGCGGCGCCTAGAACCGATAGCGTATCCCTATCTCGAAGAGATGAACCAGCATTTCGGTCGTCGCCGTCGCCGTCGAACCCATGGCGCTGCTGCCGGTGAACTCCAGGTCGCTGGCTTTCAGCATCCGGTAGGCCAACTGAAGGGTAACGTTGTCGGAATACTGGTAGCCCACCCCTGCGCCGATCTGAAAGGCGAACACCGTATCCGTGCCGGAAAGGTCCGGCACGGTTCCCATGAGCTGCTGATCCGTCTGCATCAGGACCCCTTGTCGGACCTGTGGAGGCAGGGTGCAGCCCGGAGCTTGCCCAGCTTGCTGACACGCTAAGATGAGCGCAAGCTGGTGCGCTTGGCCTCGCGCGACCTCATCGCGGTTATACTTCACGTCGCCCCAGTCGACCCGTACGAGGCCGAGGCCGGCGCCGATGTAGGGCCTCCATTTGGAACCGGGGTTGAAGTCGTACCAGAGGTTCACCATGGCGCCCACCTGGCTCGCCGAGCCGGACACGGGGATGGAGTGGTCGTCTGGTATATCAATCGTGCCCAGTTGCGGCAGGGTCGTCGTCCGTCCCTTGTAGATCAGCTTGTCGACCTCGGCCCGGGCGAAGAAGAGCTCGGCGTCGGCGCGCAGGCCCGTGCCGAATTCACGGCCCACCACGCCGCTGACCCGGAACCCCGTAGCGTATTCCGTGACGGCGTTCGCCCTGTACGGGATCGGAATGGGGATCCCTGCCGATACGGCTTGCCCGGTCTCAACGCTGTCCGAGTCGTCGATGAACATGACCGGCACGTTCAGGCCGAGGTACCATCTCGATCCCTCGGCTTGCGCGCCCGAATCCGCAGCGCGCGCATCGGGTGCGAACGCCGGGAGAAGGAACACGGCGAGAATTGCCGCCGCAGCGATCATCCGGTTACGAGTGTTCTTCAGGTGCGAAATCAGTCTCATGGCGTCTCCTTGCTTTCAGGTCGACTCGAACCCGTCTCCATAATCGCTCGACGGACGATATAATCCGGTTTCTTCTCCGGCTCGGAGCACTGGGCGGATCGCTTCATGTATCGGCCCGGACATACTCATGGACGCTCGATATGTTTGTCAAGTTTTTTTTCAGGCGGCAAGGACGCGGCGGCTCGGGCCTTTGGGAAGACCCCTCGAAGCGGTGGAGGCGCGATGGTTTTGTAGGGGCGACATACGGGGTTGTTGAAAAAGTCCTGATTTTGTGATTCCGAGTATGGAGCCGACCGGGGAGGGGGCTGTAGGGACAGGCCTCCGTGCCTGTCCTGTATCGGGGTGAACATGACCGACGGGCGGCCACACGGGTCCGCCCCTGCGGTCGTCATTCGGAGGGTTGTGCAGGGGAAGCATACGGAGTTGTTGAAAAAGTCCACAGACAGGGTAAAGGCACCCCCCCTACC
>VXPH01000129.1:12844-24607 GCA_009839615.1 Nitrospinota bacterium | reverse complement strand
TCGGACTGGGCTCTTTCTTCGGTGGAATGCGTGGATCTGGAGGATGCTTGCTTCTTGCTGGCGTCTTTCGGCCATCCGCTCGAAAACATGGAGATGAAAAAAAATGAACTGCTGGATATGGAAAATCATTTGCGGAGGCGATTGGAGGGGATAAGTAAAGCCGACGCCGTTGTCGACGAAGTCGTAGAATATCTACATGGGGAACTTCGCTTCGATGGCGAACGGGGTAATTATTATGATGCGCAGAACAGTTTTCTGAATCGCGTGTTGGAGCGCAGACGGGGCATCCCCATATCGCTTTCCGCTTTGTATTTGATTCTCGCCGGGCGATTGGGACTTCCCTTTCACGGAGTTGGAATGCCGGGACATTTTATCGTGAAATACCAAAGCGACGAGGAACCCATATTTTTAGATCCCTTCGACAGGGGAAAACGCTTGAGCGTAGGGGATTGCGCGGCGATTGTGCGGAGCCTCGGGTATCATTTCGACATGCGGTTCCTGCAGGAAACCCCGCCGCGCCGCATCGTAGAGAGAATGATCAACAATCTTCTTGGAATTTATAAGCGTGACGGAGAAGATGACAGGGCGACCTGCCTGCTTCGCTGCCGGGAACTGGTGCAACGAGTGTAAAACCAGCAAAGAGGAAACAGCGCATGGAATATTTCGAGTTGGCCGAAAATCTCGTGTTCGGCAGACAACCAGGCCGGAAAGATATGCAGACTCTGGCGGACCAGGGGATAAGAACCCTGGTGAATGTTCGTATGGCCGATGAGGAAGAGCCGGAATTGCCGCCCGATGCGGAGCGAGAGGCGGCGCATGAGTTGGGAATGAACTTCGTGCATATTCCCGTGAACGCCGCGAACATCAGCGACGAGTTGTCCGGGGAAATCCACCAAAAACTCAGCGAGGCCAGGAAGGACGGTCCGGTGTACGTTCACTGAAAAGGCTTGGGGCGGGCCGGGATTTGCTCGCTGATTCATCTGGCCGAAGAGGAAGGCCTGAGCGGAGACGAAATGCTACAAAAAGCGCGCGACGTCGATTTCGACTGGGAAGCTTCCTCCATTGCGGGGTATTTCGAAGCATTCGCCGACAGCAAAAAGAAAACCGGCGCATCGTAGCCGGGCGAATTGGCCACAAAAAAGAGGGGAGTCGTTTTCTCCCCTCTTTTTTGTAGCCAACCTCTATTCGTCCGTCACGCATCCCTCGGAAGCTGAAGATACGCACTTGGCGTACTTGTAGAGCGTGCCCTTGGTGAATTTAAGCGGGGGCGCGTTCCAGCTCTGCCGCCGCCGCTCTATTTCCTCCTCGGGCACCTTGAGTTCCATGACGCGGTTTTGGGCGTCGATCAAAACAATGTCGTCGTCTTCGACGAGAGCGAGGAGGCCGCCGGTTTGGGCTTCGGGCGTGACGTGCCCGACGACGAAACCATGCGTGCCGCCCGAGAACCTCCCGTCCGTGATGAGGGCGAGATCGTCCCCGAGGCCGGCCCCCATGATTGCGGACGTAACCGTCAGCATCTCCCGCATCCCGGGACCTCCCTGAGGGCCTTCATAGCGAATGATGACGACGTCTCCTTTTTGAACCCTGTTTTCCTCCAATCCCTTGAGGGCGTCTTCTTCGGAGTCGAAACATCGCGCAGGACCCTCGAAGCGTTCTCCCTCTTTTCCCGTAATCTTGGCGACGGCGCCCTCGCTCGCGAGGTTCCCGTAGAGAATCTGGAGGTGCCCTGTTTTCTTGATGGGAGACGATAGCGGCACGATGACTTTCTGGCCAGAATGAAGGTCGGGCAAGGCCTCAATGTTCTCTCCGAGCGTCTTGCCCGTGACGGTGAGGCAATCACCGTGGAGCAGGCCTTCTTGCAGGAGAAGTTTTTGAACGGCTGGCACGCCGCCGACGTCGTGGAGGTCTTCCATGACGAATTGTCCACTCGGCTTCAAATCCGCGACGTAAGGCGTTCTGTCGCTGATTTCCTGAAAGTCGTCAATCGTGAACTCAACCCCGACCGCTTTGGCGATGGCGATGTAGTGGAGGACGGCATTGGTCGAGCCACCGAGCGCCATGATGATGGTGATCGCGTTCTCGAACGCTTCTCTTGTCATGATGTCGCTGGGCTTGATGTCGTTTTCGAGTAGATGATAAATGGCTTTCCCCACGTCGAGACACTCGTTTTTCTTGTCCTCGCTCATGGCGGGATTCGATGAGCTGTATGGCAGGCTCATGCCCAGCGTTTCGATGGATGAGGACATCGTATTCGCTGTGTACATGCCCCCGCAGGCGCCGCCGCTCGGGCAGGCGTGCCGGATGACCGCCTGGAAGCGCTCTTCGTCGATTTTTTCCGAAAAATATTCGCCGTAAGCCTGGAAGGCAGAGACCACGTCCAGTTTGTCTCCATTCAGAAACCCCGGGCTGATGGTGCCGCCATAAACCATCAGGCTGGGCCGGTTGAGCCGCGCCATGGCCATGATGGAGCCGGGCATGTTCTTGTCGCACCCGGGGAGCGTGACCAGGGCGTCATACCATTGCGCACCGACGACGGTCTCGATCGAGTCGGCGATGAGGTCCCGGGATTGCAGGGAGTACTTCATGCCCTCCGTTCCCATGGAGATGCCGTCGCTCACGCCGATCGTATTGAAAATGAGGCCGACCATTTTCTTCTCGGTGTTCACGCTTTGTTTGATGTATTCGGCGAGCCGGTTGAGGTGAAAATTGCAGGAATTTCCCTCCCACCACATGCTGGCAATACCGACTTGGGGGTTTTTCATGTCGATCTCATCCAGCCCCGCGCCGTAGAGCATGGCCTGTGAGGCGGCCTGCGAGGGCGGTTGGGTGATGCGCCAGCTGAATCGGTTCAGGGCTGTTTTCTGCTCCGTCATGTTTTTTCTCCTATTCTCTTCTTTTCCTGCTTATGAAAACGATACGAATCGCAGTGCGGTGGTTTCCAGCGCATAAGGCGGAAGCATCACCTGATGGCCGCGAAGTTTCCGGCGTATCTATAATTCAAGGACATCATGAATGACTTTACCACAACCTCAGGAAACTCGCGGAGGGGAAGTTCTCGGAGGCAAGGGGAAAGGTCTTTTTCTTCGCAGGCTTCGGTGACTGGGGAATTGGTGGAGCCTCGACGGTTTCTTCCGTATTTTCGGGGTTTTGCGCGAGAGAAACACCGGGAGGCGCGTGAGTCTGCGGTTCTTCGCGGTTCGCCCTGGCTGGACTCTCCTGAAAATTCGCTTTCAGCTTTTCGTGTCGCTCCGCTTGCGGTGGTTCCTTGACGGGCGTTTCGGTGTGGTTCGCGTTGGCTTGATGGAGGACGGAACCGTTATTCGCCGCATTGCTTGGCGAAACGGTCGCTTTCGTCTTGCGGACTTGAGTCGCCTGAATTTTTCGTTCCGGATGTGCGCCGTTGCGGGTGGGCGGCGGTTTCGGTTTTTCAGGTACGGACTTCGCTTTTTCGATCTTTTGGGGCCGTTCTTCGTACGCCGGGGGAGAGGGCTTCGCTTTCGGTTCAGGGGTCTTGGCTATCCTCTTTTTGTCCGGGATTCGTTTCGTCTTGGGCGCAGGCGCCGGAATTCGTTCTTTCGGCGTTCGAGCCTGGGCCGGCCTGGCGTGAATTCGTTTCGGCCCGCATTCGCCCGGACGGTCGACATATTGCGCGTCCAGCGGCTGCGAACACGCGTCGCGCGCGTTCGAGCCGTGGGCGATCTCTACGCCGTCGATAAACCCGTCCCCATCGCTATCGGCGAGGATCGGATTCAGGCCGCGTGATATTTCATCCCCATCGTCAAGCAGGTCTCCATCCGTATCCGCTTTGAGTGGACTTGTCCGGTATCGGTGGATTTCCAGGGAGTCTGAAACTTTGTCCCCGTCTGTATCTGCATTATCAGGTTTCGTCTTGTATTTGCGGTATTCCGCCAGGTCGGTGAGTCCATCGCCATCCGTGTCGACACATTGTTTTTTCTGCCTCTTCTCTTCCGCACGCTTGATGGCCGTACGCGCCCTCATGATGAAGCGGGTCAGTTGCGCCATCGTGGCGGTTCTTTTCTCCTCCACCGCCTGATAAACGGCATAACGCGCCACTCCGAAGAGCAGGGGAGCGCAAAGTCCCAGGTCGCCTTTTTGGTCGAGTTGGTCGAATTCGCGGGTCAGTTGGGTGAATTCCGCCTCGATGGCGTTTTTCAGGATTTTGACGGAGCTTTCCTTCACTTTGGGAACAAAGGGACCGGCGCAGCCGGACAGACCAATGCCTATGGCGCATATGAGGAAGAGCGTTGCCAATCTGAACAAGTGCAGTTTCGCGTCAGACAATTTTCATATCCCCACGAGTCATCACTTCTTGTTTGCACATGTTCCATTCTTGCGTACCATACATCAACTAGCGGCTGAATTTCACATCTCATTGTTGTTATTGCCATTATTTCTTTGCAACCCGGGGAAGAAGATTGGGCAATTCCCAGCAGAAACTCATCGAGAAAGCGGCGGCATGGATTGGGGATTCTCGCGCGACGGTGTGTCTTACCGGGGCTGGTGTCAGCACGGAAAGCGGCATACCTGATTTCAGGTCCAAAGGGGGAATCTGGGATCGATTTGATCCGAAGGATTTCGAAATTCGTCGGTGGCTCGCTTCAGAGGACATCCAAAGACGCTACTGGGAAGTGGCTCAGGACGGATACAATCTGGTCCGAAACGCTCCTCCTTCCAGTGGGCATTTCGCCTTGGCGAGGTTGTCTCGACACGGTCGCCTGAAATTGCTCGTCACGCAGAATACGGACGGCCTTCACCAAAAGGCAGGGCATGATCCATGCAAGATTGTGGAGATACACGGAACGAGTCATGTATGTGTTTGTGTGGGTTGCGGCTCGAAACTGCCCCGCTCCTCGGTGCACGCGCGGGTTCAGAGCGGCGAAGCGATACCAAGATGTAAGGATTGTGGATGTCTCCTGAAGCCCGATGCGGTTTTCTTCGGAGAGGGGTTGTCCCCGGAAAAATTGTCCAGGGCGGTTGAGGCATCTAAGGAGGCCGAGGTTTTCCTGGTCGCCGGTTCTTCATTGGCGGTCAGGCCGGCAGGCGGGTTGCCCGAGCGCGCCCGAAAAGCGGGAGCGCGCCTCATTATCGTGAACGAAGGCCCCACCCGTTTTGACGCCAAAGCGGACATTCGGATTCAAGGGAAAACGGGCGATGTGTTGCCGGCGCTTGTGAGTTTGGTTCTCGGCTGAGCCTATTGGAAGGGTGGATTTTTGATTTTCAAGGCCCTGGATGATAGATTCGATGGCAAGTCCTGAACATATCACCGGAAGGTCATAATCCGGGGATTCAACGGACGCCTGATGATACCCTTCCAGGGTATTTTTTCTGCCATATTGATGAAAAGGGAGGAGTGTTTGTGGCCACGCATGAACTGGATACCACCGTCGATACGTGCCATTGGGGTTTTTATGATGCCGCTCTTGCTCCTGTTATGATGATCGCTTCGGGCGATACGCTCGTCGTGAAAACCGAATCAGGCCGGAAGGACTTTCTGAACAAACATCCCGAGAGAATTTCGGATAACCTAAGGCGAATCCTGGAGACGATGGAACAGGGCCCCGGGGCGCATATCATGACGGGTCCCGTTGCCGTCGAGGGCGCCGAACCCGGGGATGTGCTCGAGATCAAGGTTCATGGGGTCAAGCCCCGCTATGACTGGGGCTATAACGGTTTCAGACCCCTGGTGGGTGGTCTGCCGGAGGATTTCCCTTATACGAGAGTCGTACTTGTCGAGATCGACGAAGAAAACGGAACGGGCGACTGGGGTGCAGGAGTCAAGGTGCCGCTCGGGCCTTTTTTCGGAAACTTTGGAGTTGCTCCCGCCCCGGCGCTTGGGCGCGTGTCGTCGTCTCCTCCGGGAGAATGGGGCGGTAACACGGATTGTAAGGAATTCACGGCCGGCTCGACGATTTATTTGCCGGTTTTCACTGAAGGAGCTCTGTTCTCCGTAGGCGATGGGCATGGCTGCCAGGGAGACGGGGAGGCGAACATCAACGGAATCGAGATGGGCCTCATCGGTACTTTCGAGATGACCGTCCGCAAGGACATGAACATCAAGACCCCGCGCGCGGAGACGGAATCGCACTACATTCTGATGGGCTTTGACCCGATTCTCGATAACGCGGCGAAAATGGCCTTGCGGGAGACGATTCAGTTCCTGGGTGAGCTTCGGGGCATGAGCCGCGATGATGCGTACAGGTTGTGCAGCCTGGCGGTCGACCTGCGCGTCACCCAGATCGTAAACGGTACCAAGGGCGTTCACGCCATGGTGCCCAAATCTTTGTTCGAATGAGTTTCATTTCTGGAAAGGGCCGATGTTGGCTGAACATGTGATCACGCAAAACCCCGACAACATCCAGTGGGGTTATTATGACGCCGGGCTTTCTCCGGTTCTCACCGTGGCTTCGGGGGATGTGCTTGAAATCCACACGGAACCCGGGATCAGGACCCTTGAATCTCCGATACGGGAAAGAGCTTCTGAGAATCTGCGCGATATCGCCGAGCGCGGAAAGAGAGACTTAGGAGGCCATATCCTCACGGGCCCCATCGCAGTGGAAGGGGTTGTGGCCGGAGACGTCCTGGAGGTGCGGTTTCTGGATATCTGGCCGCGATATGATTGGGGCTTTAACGTCATTCGCCCCTTGGCGGGCGGCTTGCCCGAGGACTTTCCGTATTCAAGAACGGTAATCGTGGAAATCGACAAGGAGGCGAATACGGGGGATTGGGGTGCAGGCGTGAAGGTTCCGCTCAGGCCGTATTTTGGTAATTTTGGCGTGGCTCCGCCCGAAGATTTTGGCCGTGTTCCATCCACTCCGCCAGGAATCTGGGGTGGAAACATGGACAACAAGGAGTTCATCGCCGGTTCTCGCGTCTATCTTCCCGTATTCCAGGGTGGCGCTTTGTTCGCCATCGGCGATGGACACGGCTGCCAGGGAGACGGGGAGAGTTGCCTCTCAGCTCTGGAATGCGGCATGTCTGCGAGGGTCGAACTCACCCTCCGCAAGGATTTCAGTTTGAAAATGCCCCGCGCCGAGACGCCAACGCATCATATCCTCATGGGGTTCGACCCCATTCTCGATAATGCAGCCAAAATGGCGCTAAGAGAAACGATCCGGTTTTTAGGGGAAGTGTGTAGCATGAGCAAAGATGATGCCTATACGCTGTGCAGCCTGGCGGTAGATCTGCGCATCACGCAGATTGTGAACGGAGTCAAAGGTGTTCACGCGATGCTGCCGAAAAGTATTTTTGATGAAGGAGTGTGTTGATGGCGACTCATGAATTGATCGCGAAACCCGATACCGTTCACTGGGGATTTTATGACGCCTCCCTGGAGCCGGTGATGCGCATTCGCTCGGGCGACACGCTGGAGGTTCATACAGAATCGGGTAGAGAGGAATATCTGGCTGAACTCGGAACTCGGGCGTCTCAGAATTTAAGAGACATCATCGAACAGGTTCCCCAGGAGCTTGGCCCCCATATCATGACGGGTCCTGTCGCCGTAGAAGGCGCGCAATCCGGAGACGTGCTGGAAGTCCGCATTCATGAGGTCAAAACGCGCTATGACTGGGGATATAACGCCATCCGGCCGATGATGGGCGGATTGCCAGAGGATTTTCCGTATACGCGCGCCGTTATCGTGGACCTCGACCTGGAAGCGCAAACGGGAGACTGGGGAGCGGGTGTCAAGGTTCCCCTCAGGCCTTATTTCGGAAACTTCGGCGTGGCGCCTCCGCCTGCCGTAGGCCGTGTTGGGAGTTATCCCCCAAGCGCCTGGGGCGGAAATCTGGACAACAAGGAACTCATATCGGGTTCTGTCGCGTATTTTCCGATTTTCAACGAGGGCGCGTTGTTTTCCGTAGGCGATGGGCATGGTTGCCAGGGAGACGGAGAAGCCTGTTTGACGGCCATTGAAACGGGTCTCTCGGGGACGATGGAAATAATCGTTAGAAAGGATTTGCAACTTGAAAACCCCCGGGCGGAAACCGACACGCATTATATCCTGATGGGTTTTGACCCTATCCTCGATAACGCAGCCAAGATGGCGCTCCGCGAGACAATTAAGTTCCTGGGAGAGTTGCGAGGTATGAGCAGAGATGACGCATATACGCTTTGCAGTCTTGCCGTTGACTTGAGGATTACTCAAATCGTAAACGGTGTGAAAGGGGTTCACGCTATGCTGCCGAAATCATTATTTGCGTGATTATGTGTTTGTTATCTCATAGGAGGGTTAGAAAATGAGCGAAAATGCTACAGGAAGTAGGCCTCCATACATTCCCGGAACGCCCGAGGAGTTGGATGCCGTAATCGCGGCTCCCGATAATCATGAAATCGTTTTCGAGAACGAGCGGGTTCGCGTTTTGCGGGTGACGATTCAACCTGGTGAACTGGAAAAAGAGCATACACATAAATGGGAGAGCGTGTTCACTATCATGAGTTTTCCGAAACTCACCTATTACAACGAGAAGGGCGAGGCTTGCGCCATCAGCGAAGATCGTAGAGAAGGTGTTCCTTTCTGGCTGGGCAGAGAAGGTCTGCACGCTGTAGAGAATCATGGAGACAAACCTCTCGAGGCAATTCGCGTCGAGATCAAAGATTAGTTTTGATCATTTGGCGGTATAACGCGCCAGGCATGATAACCCGTTGTAAAGGGAAATTAGCCCGGTGCGTGTTTCATGAGCATTTCATCGTACTTATCAGGGAGCAATGAATGAACACTGAAAATGGAAAAAGAACGCCCATCGGCTTGGCCATCATCGGTTGCGGAACGATTGGCAAAATCCGTGCTGAATTCGCCCGCGATTATCCGGGCGTCGAGTGGCTGGGCCTTTGTGACATCAATGAGAAAGTGGGGAGGAAACTCGCCGATGATACGGATGCTGATTTTTTCACCACTGACTACAAGGAGCTTTTGGCTCGCCCGGAAGTGACGGCCGCCATCATCGCCACAGAAGAAAATGAGCACGTGGGCCCCATATTGGCTTCCGTTGAAGGAGGCCATGCCCTGTTCATCGAAAAGCCCCTGGCAACGAATGCGGCTGATTCCGCCCGAGTTCTCAAGGCCATAGAAGACGCCGGGGTCGACGCGGTTGTCGGCTATACGCAGCGTTTCAGAAGGCGGTTTCTGGTCGCGAAAGAAAAGATTCGCACCGGTCAATTGGGCGATGTCACTACGGTCGTCACGAGAGCATTCATGAACCGTCTGGTGCCCATCGCCACAGTGACGAAAACGGAATACCGCGGCATACTCACGCCGATGGTCGTCTCCGGGACGCACAGCCTCGATGTCTGCATGTGGCTGATGGAAGGGAAAACGCCTGTGGAAGTCTATGCGCGCTCGATGGATAAGGCGCTCGGCGCATCCTACGGCACAAAAGACGCCACATTGGGCATCTTCACATTCGATGACGGCACGATATGGAGCATGAACATCTCCTGGGCGCTGCCGACGGTCTGGCCTGGTTCCGTCTACAGCCTGGAAATCGGCATTGTGGGCACAGAGGGTGTTCTCACTATTGACGATACGCATAGAGATTTGGTTCTGGCCAGCGAAAATGCGCAACCTGCGGGCTATACCCCAGATGTGAAGCGAAACGTGGATTTTCTGACGAGTTACCCGCCTGGCGACGTTGTCTTCGAACAACTTTGGGGTCCGATGCGGGAAGAAACCAACGCATGGTTCGGGCGGGTGTATACGGGGCTGGAAACGCCGCATGCCACCGTGCAAGACGGACACCGGAATCTGCTGCTCACCATGGCGATGGACGTTTCCGCAAATCGAAAAGAGCCTGTTCAGCTTCCCATGTCCATCAATGAGTATGAGGAATTATAGGTTTTTCAAATGAAAAGAGGAGGAATACGCATGCCTTTTTATGAAATCGAAGGAATGAAGGAAAACAACAGCAGAACGAATCCCAAATTCAGGGAGAAAAGCGTTGTGGGCGAGTTCATGAAGGTCGGTATAGTCACTAAGCCGGAGGGAGAGGATCCTCCGCTTCATATGCACCCGAACGAAGAACAGTTTACGCTGATTCTGGATGGCAAGTTTCACTATATACTTGGTGAAGAAGACAAGATTGTTGAGCGTGGCGATTTGATTCACATTCCTAGGTATACGAACCACAGAAGTCGAGCAGTTACTGGGGAAGCCACTTACTACACCGTGAAGTTTACGACTGGAACGGGAGACCTGGATGAGGATTACAACAAGGCAAAAGGGGCCGAGGAAGCAGAAAAAAAATAACCAGGAACCTCGGCATAACATGAATTTTCAAGGTTGTTATGTATGAAAGAAAAATATTTTGAGGATTTCAGCGTCGGCGAGAAAATTCATACGAACGAGAAAACGCTCTCGGCCGAAGAAATCATAGAATTCGCCGAGTTGTACGATCCTCAACCGTTCCATGTGGATGAAAAAGCGGCGGCCGAGTCTCCATACGGCGGCATCATCGCCAGTGGGTTCCATACGATCGGAACCTCGTTTCGTCTGTTTATCGACACGGGCGTTATCGGGACCACGGGCATGGGTTCGCCCGGCATGGATTCCATCCGCTGGATAAAGCCCGTTCGTCCCGGGGACACCTTGCGGGTGGAAGCGGAAGTCATTGAAACCAGAGCGTCCCGATCGGAACCTGGACGCGGGATTGTCCTCATGGAATTCAGGACATTCAACCAGGAAAACGAACTGGTGCTTTCGATGCGATCCGTGAATTTGGTGCGCAGACGAAATGTCGAAAATAAATAGGGAAAGGGTATGTGACGCGTTCGTGCATGACGCTTGTAGTTAAGGCAAGCAGGAAAGCTTTTTACTCGTCGACCGTCCCCGTACAGAAAGTGATTTCGCCAGTTGTTTCAAGGGATGCCTGATATGCCCGATTTCTAGTGGTGGGCATGCGTCATCGCCGCCATAATTGCTTGTTCGATTTCCTGAATCGCTCCACTGACTTCACGACCGATGAGATCCAGCTTGCGGATCTGGTCGATACGGGGGCGGATCCGGTTGATCTCCCTCTCGGAGAACACATCGCGCAGTATGTTGCACGCATCGGCGAGACATATTATCGCGACGTCTTTGGGATCCGGAGTTTCATCCGATAGCAGCACGCCAGTGATGCGCAACTTCACTTCACGCTCGGCGCGACCATCGATCGTCGGATATCTCCGCGCCCGGAAGACCCATAGAAACTTTTCTTCTTGGGATTCCAGAATGCCGATATCGACCAGACTGGACAGGGCTTGTTCGCGGATTTCCGTGGCCTCACGGGAAATCGTTTCGATCCAGGCCTTGGTATCCCTGGTTTCGTCGGAAGCCGCCATGTTTTCGAGAATCCGGTCATGTGTCGGTTGGCCAATCGGGGTTTTGTCCAGAATCATCAACTGGCTGGGGTCGGTGTCGATGCGGTTAGCGAACGCCAGATCCATGAGAACGGCGCCCGCGAGCACATATCCCATCGTGCTTTCTCGAATGGGGAGGAACGAACCTTTCTCGTCATCCAGCATCAGCAAGAGGATTTCATCGACAAATGTCAGCATGGAGCACTCCTTTATGAAGCCGCCGCGAGGGCTGCCTCGCGAGTATCGTGGCAATCGATGACGGTATGGAAACCGCTGGTTTCTACCACCGACTTGCAGTCGGGCTGTAGCGAGCAGATCGACAACTTGCCCCCGTTCTGCTGGCATCTTCTGGCGCCTGTGAGAAATATGCGCAGCCCGGCGCTGCTGACATATGTCATTTCTGCGCAGTCA
>VXPH01000129.1:0-12834 GCA_009839615.1 Nitrospinota bacterium | reverse complement strand
TCGTATTCCGAGATGCCTCTAGGTCTCGTGGGCTCGTAGATGTTTTTAAGAGACATGTTCCGGTGCAGTGAGGCCGTCGACACGCCCTTCAATGGAAATGACGACCACAGAATCCATCTTTTCTTCCCCGATATTCATCATGTCGTGGAGTTCTCCTTGATGGAGGGCAACTTGGTATTTTCATTCAACTGTAGCCCAAGGCCCGTCCTTCCGCAACTTGTTTTTTTCCTCCGGCCGGCCTCGTGCGTAATTTTTACATGGAAATAAGGGTTGATTCCAGAGGTTTTTCGTGGAACTGTTCCAATGCCTTATCGGTTGAAAATCAGGGTAACCGTGCCCGCAAAAATTGCGAGCGCACCCGCCACGACGCGCCAGTTCATTTTCTCTTCCGACTGAAGAAAAGTCCATGAAATAGCGATGGCGAACAAAGGTCTTGATTGCGAGATGGGGAATGCGTAGACGACGGGAGCATTCGCCAACGCGAGATATAGAAACGTGACGCCGAGGCTTGCCGACATCCCTGCAAGAGCGAGAAATCCCCAGTTGCCGGGGGTCCAGTTCTTGATTTCGCCGATTTTCCCTCTGCGAAAGAGGAAAGGCGCAAAAGCCCCGACCGCAAAGATATTGGAATAGAAGTTCGCTTCGTTCGGGGAGGTGAAAAACCCCACGGACGGTCGCACGAGAACGGCGGCCACCCCGAATGCCAGCGCGCAACCGAGAGCCAGTGCCATCCCGACGTAAGGTTTTTGGGAAGGATCTCCCTTGTCGTTTTTGGTGTGGCTCCCGGCGATAAAGAGATACCCGGCAAACACGAGGAGAGCGCCCAGCACGATGCTGAATGTAAGTGATTCCCCCAGAAACGCCACGCCGAAGGATGAGGCGAAAATCAAATTCGTCGCGACAATGGTGCTCGTGCGCGCGGACCCGATGTGTTGCGTGGCGGCGAAGAGCATGGTGCGCGCAAAGCAGACTCTGAAAATCCCCGCGATGGCGATGAAGAGAAGAGGCCAGCCCAAGCCCGGCCAGGGGTCTGAAAAATCTCCTCGCGCAGCGGACACAATCCAGAGAACGGGCAGGCCGACGATGGCAGTAAAGGCCGTTCCGGAGATGGAGTCTATGCCACGAATCGCAAAGCGTCCGAAGATATCCCTTAGGGCAAGTAAAACTGCTGATATGAGGGCGTATACGGCGGCTGTCTCAAACACACCCCATTATAGAAAAGGATGATGGCTCATCAAAGTGCTTTTGGCCTGGGCGTTAAATACGCAGTGCAGGAGCAGGGTGCTGCGCGCGGTCGAGGATGAAGTCGGCCATCAGCGGCCAGGGGTCGAAGCCGATCACATTTTGCGCATCGGCCACGAAATTAGATAGCGCATTGATGTCGTAATAATATATTTCTCCATCCTTATCGCTTACCAGATATTCGACGCCGCCGATTTCTATCCCGGCTGTTTGCATGATTTTCTCGACCGTCTCTATCACCTCTCGCGGTGGCGTGATTTTCTCAATCAAAGCATTCCTGCCGTCTACCCCGCATGTGAGATCTTCGTTGCGCCGGCAATAACTTCCCGGGCAGAGGTTGAAGGAATTCGGGTCCACCAATGCCAACTGAATCGCATATAGAAACTTGCTGTTCAAAACCTCGACCCGGACAATTTGCTCTCCACGCGGCGGAATGTATTCCTGAACGAGCGCCACATTGTCGATGCCGAAATCGATGCCCGCTTCATCCGCCGCCCTCTGGAGTTCTTCGGGCGTATCGTATTTTTGTATGCCGGCGCCGCTTCCGCCGATGTTCGCTTTCGTGATGACGGGAAAACTGAATCCCTCTGCCGCCGCCGGAGCCTGGGAGGGGTGGTTGATCACCCGTGACCTCGGGTGTTTGACATCCAGGCTCTTGAGCAGGCGGGTTTGACGCACTTTTGAGAATTCATGGAGGTAGGCCTCGTAACCGTTGATCACGTTTGCGCCAATCGCCTTGAGGTGCGCGCAATACTCAAGCGTGTAGGGAATCGCGTGGGTATGTCCGCGTGCCCATGCGGATGGACTCATTCTGTTTACGATCAGCGAATAAGGTGATTCGGTTTCGGTCGGATCGAAACGATGGTTGTGGGCTTCGATTTTTTGATATGCGATACCGCGCCGGTCGAGTTCCTCGAAAAGCTTTTTGAACCACTCGGGGTGTTCATAATATATAGCAATGGGGCGGGCGGACCCGTTTCGGTCAGTCATGGGAGCGCATTCTCCTCGTATTTTAGCGTATCAAGCACTTGTTGGATTCGTTCATCGACGATCTCGATCATCTTGGGATGGAAGCCGAGATGCGGACCCAAAATGACGTCGATATCCGGGTATTTCCTCCGGCCTTCTTTGATGAAGACGGGCAAGTCCACGGCCACGTGATTGCCTCTGAATAGAAAGTAAGGGATGACGATAATTCTCTCAGACCCTTCCCCTACGCACAAGTCGATTCCCTCGGGAATGGACGGGTAGCTGATCTCCAGGAAAGCGGCTTTCAATATGCGATGCGGCCACGCCTTTTGAAAATGATCCACGACGCGGAAAAGCGCATCGTTGGCGTTTTGGGCGCGGCTGCCGTGACCGATGAGCAAGACCGCTGTTTTTACCTGGTCCTCGGGCGTCTCGTCCAGAAATTCCAATTGTTTTTCTAGGCCAGACATTCGCCTTCTCCTCTCTCCAATACGTATTGCCTGTCCTGACTCCAGTCGATGAACAAATCAGAATCTGGTTCGTCGTTGAACTGTCCGGGGAGATGAAATTCGTGCAACAAGTCTTCGAAGGACGCGCTGCCCACACGGTCCAAAAACTCGTTGAAACGCTCGCCCTCGCTTCTGTTTTTCTGGTAGTGGGACAACATTTTCTTGAGCGCGGCTGGAACGCGCTTTGCGGGAATCCGAACCTGGATGCGTTTGCCGATGCGGGTTTCTCCACCGGTATTTTCGTATTGGCCGCCGAGGAAAATTTCATATGCGGGCAGCATCACGCCGTTCGCCTTGAGCGTACCTCCATGAAAACCGATGTTGGCGATATGGTGCTGCCCGCAGGAATTCGGGCAACCGCTCATCTTGATGTGCATCTCCCGTGTGAGCAGGTCCTGATCGACTTCATGAAGAGTTTCACGAATGGCATTGGCCAGCCCCATGGAGGAGGTGATGCCGAGTTTGCATGAATCCGTTCCCGGGCAGGAAACCACGTCGGAAATCTCACGAGCGCCTTTTTCGGCGAGACCGATGCGTTGGAGTTCTTTCCAGAGAGGGTAAAGCTCTCCTTCGCGCACCCATCTGAGCACCAGGTTTTGCTCGAAACTCGTTCTTGCGCGCCCTCTCGCGAAACGTCGGGTGAGGTCGGCCAGGGCGAAGAACTGATCTGTAAGAATGTTTCCCAATGGGAGTTTCACCTCGACGGCAAAATAGCCTTCTTGCCTCTGTGCGGTGACGTTCGTTTTTCTCCAGGCGTGATAATCCGCCGCGTCGCCATTCGGACTTGCCCCTGCTCCGTTCAGGGTGTTCAAGACGGGGGGAGCGTCGGTTTCTTCATCATCTTTCCAAAGATAGGGTTCGGGGTTGACAGGTTCTTTCGCCCAGTCCTTTTTGAGTTCTTCCTCGACGCGTTCGCGCAGCCCGTCTATCCCGATCCAGCTTACCAGGAACTTGATGCGCGCCTTGAAGCGGGATTTACGGAGTTCGGCGGCCTGATCGAAAACCCGGATGAGGGCTTCACTCACCCTCAGGAAATCGGACACCGGAACGAACTCGTAAAGCACCTCGGCGGTACGCGCGAAAGTGGCGAGTCCGCCTCCAACAAGCATCTTGAAACCATGCACGGGAGTTCCTTCTATCTCCTTGATAACAGGGATGAAACCGATGTCATGAATTCCTCCGACCACGCAGTCAGAAGCACAACTGGAGAACGCCACCTTGAATTTGCGCGGCAAATCCTGTGTGAAATCCTTACGGACGAAGTAACGCGCAAACGCGCCTGCGTAGGGCGTGGCGTCAAAAACCTGATCCTTACAAACACCCGCAAAGGGGCAGCCAGTGACGTTTCTCACGCAATTTCCACATGCCTCCCGCGTAGTGAGTCCCACTTCTCCCAGAAGCCTCAGAACATCGGCGGATTGGTCGAGAGGGACGAAATGGAACTGCACGTTTTCCCGTGTCGTCACGTGGCCTTTTCCCAGAGGGACATAATCGCGGGATACGCGCCCGAGAGCTTCCAGTTGAGAAGCGCTCAGGCCGCCAAAAGGTATTTTCACACGCACCATCTGAACGTCCGCCTGCCGCTGGCCGTATACGCCGCGTCTCAGGCGGTAAGGGAGAAACTCGCTGTTATCGAGTTCCCCGTTTCGGAATCTGGTGGATTGTGTTTCAAAATCATCGAATTCTTCGGGAATCACCGGTATGACGCCTAATGTTCCCCGAGACTGTGGTTTTTGTGATTCTTCGTGCATCACTTGCTCCTTACATGAACAGCAACATACATATTGGATGATGAATTAAGGACCGGGTTGAAGCCCGGCATTTACGAAATGGCTTTGCTCAGGGATTCTTCCGTGGGACAACGCCAGGAGATTTCCTGGCTTTCATCGGCCTCGAACCAAACGAGGTCTTCAAGGCGGGCGACTGGGCCGACGAGAAAAACTGCGGG
Source organism: Nitrospinota bacterium (assembly GCA_009839615.1). Lineage (GTDB taxonomy): Bacteria > UBA8248 > UBA8248 > UBA8248 > UBA8248 > Bin107. The sequence goes on along the minus strand of VXPH01000129.1, from coordinate 8,166 downwards.
TGGGGATATTTCTTCGCGTTGCGCGAGGCTGGTTGCTTCCCCCAAAGAGCAACGGTAGGCCAATTGCCTGTTTGTGGTTCCATTCTCAATGATGGCGGCGGGCGTGTCTTTCGACATGCCGTTTTCGATCAGAGCGACTGATATGCGTCCGATTGAACGCGCACCCATGAGGAAAACGAGCGTTCCTTTGTTCTTCGCCAGATGCGCGTAGTCCACCTGTGTTTCTGGTTTGCTGGGGTCCTCATGGGCTGTTACGACCGTGAACGACGATGCGAGGTTTCGGTGTGTGACGGGTATTCCGGCATAGGCGGGCACGGCCAGGGCGGAACTGATGCCCGGTATGATTTCATACTGAATACCGGCTTTGGCCAGTGCTTGCGCCTCCTCGCCGCCACGGCCGAACACGAAAGGGTCCCCGCCTTTTAGACGCACCACTTGATAACCGAGATGAGCGAAATGGATTAGAGCTTCGTTGATGTCATCCTGGCTCATGGTGTGCCGACCGCTTGATTTTCCCGCATGGATGAGTTGGCAGTTTTCCGGGCAAAGATCGAGTACCTCGGGGTTCACGAGACGATCGCAAACCACCACATCTGCGTTTGACAGGGCTTTCGCTGCCTTGAGTGTAAGCAAGTCCGGATCTCCAGGACCTGCTCCCACAATCTGTACTTTTCCTTGATACATGAGATATTCCCGTATAAAGTTCAGGTTTTCTTTTTATTGTTAAGTAGAATACTTAACTTTTTTTAGAAAATATTTTACTTTTCCGCTTTTGTCAACCCGAGCGGGCGTTTATTCTTCAAGTTGTTGTTGTCTGGAACGATTCTATTGGTGTCTATCGCTACTTAGAAGGTGTGAATCATGAGTGAAAACCCCAAACGTTTTGAAGATGCCTTGCGTCTCATTGATGAGGCGAATTCCGAGGATCCGAATACCGAGAGTTTCGAGGGCGAAGATTACCCCAAAGAGCTTTTGTATTCGATGAGAATGACGAAATGGCTCGAAACCATAGAGCCGCAAGCCTCAGAGGCCCTTCGGCTGGCGGTGCGGAGCCAGCATATACGCAGATGGGAGATCCCACGCTCGGAATATCCACTGGATCGCAAGGGGTATCACCAATGGCGGACCCGCCTGTACGACTATCATGGCGAGAAATCGGCCGAGATTCTCGATGAGGTCGGTTATGACGAGGAAACGATAGCCCGCGTTCGGATGCTGTTGAAAAAAAAGGGCTTGAAATCAAACCCCGAAACCCAGACGCTCGAGGATGTCGCCTGTCTGGTGTTTTTGGAGAGCTATTTCTGGGATTTCTCCCGGCTTCATGATGAGGAAAAAATTATCGGTATCTTGCGGAAAACCTGGGCGAAAATGTCCCCGCGCGGACAGGAGGCCGCCAGGGAGCTTTCCCTGAATGCGGGCGCGGAAGCGCTGCTGAACAAGGCGCTCACGCCTGAAAATTAGCGGAAAACGGCTATTTTCAAAAGAATTTGTTCTGCTTTTTCATCTGCGAGTTTGTGGTGTATGATTGGCTCGCAATGTTTCTATATGCCTCGGTTTTAAGGAGAAAATCATGAACGTCACCATGTGGAACTGCTATGTCTGACCTTACGCCTACAGGGCCATGGAGTGGCTCGTTCGTCTTCAGGAGAAAAGAAGCGATCTGAAAGTGGATTACAAGGCCTTCGTGCTGGAGCAGGCGAATTTCGGTCCGGCGCGGGGCGAGGACTGGAGGGCCTGGGAGGACCAGACCTTCCCGAGCAGGGATCTCCCCCCGCATCAGGCGGCCAAGTGCGCGGCCTTACAGGGCGAGACGCAGTTCGACAAGTACCACGTGGCGCTCCACCGGGCGAGGCACCAGGACGGCAAGGACATCACCAGCGAGTTGGTGCTGCGCGATATCGCCGTGGAAGTGGGTCTGGACGTCGACCGCTGGGAGGAGGACATGAAAAGCGGCGCGACCATCCCCCTCATCGCGCAGGAGCATGAAGAAGCGGCCGGGCAGGGCATTTTCGGCGTTCCCACGCTTGATTTCGGCGAGGGCAAGCCCGTTTTCGTGAAGCTCGAAGAGGGCGATTGGGAGAGCGAGGGCGACGAGCAGGGTCTCCTGGACGCCGTGAGGGCCACCTCGGCCGAGCGGCCCTGGCTGCTGGAACTCAAGACGCCCGAATCCGCCAAGCTCAGTTCCGCCTCGTCGAAGAAGTATGAGAAATACGGGATGAAGGCGAGATAATGCGGCGTAATAACCTTCAGGAGATCAACGTCTTATGAGTGCGCCGGTCGACAAGGCCCACCCCGTCGACCTCACGGTGGACAAGCCTGCGCGCGAGTTTCGCGTCGAGTGGGCGAGCGGAGAGAAAAGCGCCTACGGTTTTGATTATCTCGCGGCCCTTTGTCCGTGCGCGAACTGCAAGGAGGAGCGCAAGGAACGCGAGCGAAACCCCCTCGCCGTCCTCTCGGGGCCGAGTGGGCCGACTGAGCTTGAAAACGTCGAGATGGTGGGGCGCTACGCCCTCAATTTCATCTGGCGGGGCGGTTGCGGCGCGGGGATTTATTCGTTCGATTATCTCTACGAAATCGCTCCCGGGCGCGCCGAAAGCCCGGGGGAAGGAGAGGGCTGAACCTTGGAGACCGATGCGCCTAAGTCCTTGGAAGAAAAGCCCGAAGCGCCGCTCCATCAGGCGGCTTGCCCCACGTGAGTGGGCGGCCTGTTCTCCGCCGTGGCGCGGGCTTTGGGCTGGATGAAGCGGAAGCTGCTGGGATAACCAGCCGATGTATCGCATGAGATAGGTCATGATAAAATGCTGATTCTACGTGATTTACTATCCCTTCCGGTATAGTCGAGAGCCGATGGATCGCAAGCCATATGAAACCCCTCGCGGGAGCGGGGGGTTTTCTTTCAGCGGTTGATGAGCAGGTTCGCGCCCGCGGCGATCACCAGGGCGCCCACGATTCTCTTGAGCGTCAGGGCCGAGAAGGTCTGGAGCAGATGCGCGCCCAGGACGCCGCCGACGATGGCCCCGATGCTGAGATAAACCGCGTAATTCCAGACAATTAGGCCGCTCCGCACGTTCTCGAACGAGGCGACCAGCGAGTTGAACAGGTAGGCGAAAATCGACACCGCCACCGCCTGCTGGGGCGTGAGCCCGGGGATGAGGAACAGCACCGGCACCATGATGATGCCCCAGCCCACGCCGGTGGCCGCGTTCAAGGTGCCCACGACCGCGCCCAGAACCAAAAGACCCGCCCCTATCCAGTCCAAAACGATCTCCTTTTCAAGATATGTCATTCATAATCAATCGGATACGAATACTACCGCACGTTTTATTGAAAGCGCGCCCACCCCCCGCAACTCCCCGCATTTGCCGTCATCGCGCGAGGCGCGGGCCATGGCAGAATTCCCCTGCGCCGCGATTCCGCAGCGTCATATCCCCGGAATTGAATTTACGGCAATTTATCGAAAAACCCCGTGAATTTATCGAAATTTATCGAATTTTTCGGAAATTCCGAAGGGCGCCTCCGCGCCTGCGAACCTCGTTCGGGAAACCCTGCTCGAAGCCCTGGAATCATCGCCGCCGCGCCGCATCGTCCTCCCTTCCGCTCCCGTCTCGATGCTCTCCCGAAAACGCCCCCGCCCGCAAGCCGGTCGCCCGGCCCGGACGGCGGGCCTCGCGCGCCATGATAGCGAATCCCGCTCCATGCGACATACGCGCAAATGCGGGAAAACGCGGGGGCGGTGAGGCCGAGTCCCGGCGATGAGCAAAAGTTCATGAGCGGGGATGATCCGTCATTCCGGTGTGAGGCCTGACCGGAGAGGGGTTGTTGAATAAGCCCCTCGACGGAGGAAAACCACCGTCATTCCGGCGAAAGCCGGAATCCATTTTGACTTTTCACCGGGCGGAGCGGCCACGACTTCGTTGGCGCGCAACGCCTGAATGCGGTATCTGCGCGGAGGTAATGACCGCGTGTGGTCGATTCCATCGGTGGATGAAAATGGATTCCGGCTTTCGCCGGAATGACGAGCAAAGGCGAGGAGCAAAACGCCATCCCGCATCGGGCGGCGCTCTTTGGGACATCACTTCCTTCTGGAGGGCTTTTTCAACAGCCCCTTGCTAGGGGGCTTCTTCAACAACCCCGGCGAGGGAGGGTCTTCGGGTTTTGCGGCAGGGGCGGACCGGCGTGTCCCCCCCGCCGTGCTGCCCGGAGAGTCGTTCCTGCTCGACCGGCCCGCCGGGAACCACGCCCCGGAATGTGCGCTATACTCATTCCCATTCCATTGCCGAGGAGACATGAAATGACTGAAACCGAAAGCGCATCAGACGCCGCATCACTCGAGGCGCGGCTGCGCGACATCGAGGACAGGCTCGAAATCTACAACCTCATCGCCTCGCACCCGCCGAGCGCGGACACCGGCGCCGACGATTACACCCGCGCCGTCTTCACCGAAGACGGCGTCTTCGACCGCGGCGAGAGTCTCGACTACACGCTCGGAAACGAGGCCATCGCCGCCATCACCCAAAGGCCCGCGCACCAGGAGGCGATCAAAGGCGGCCTCGCCCACTTCGCCGGGCTGCCGCACGTCGAGCTCGACGGCGATAAGGCTTTCGTCACCTCCTACCTGCAGCTTCTCCACCCGGACGCCGAGGGCGCGGAGCGCGAGCTGCCCAACCACGGCGTCTCGACCGGCTACCGCATCCACCGCGTCCTCGCCAACCGCTGGGAGCTCGTGCGGGCGTCCGGGGGCTGGAAGATCAAGAGCCGCAAGCTGCGCCCGCTCGACGGCTCACGACCCGCGCGCGACATCCTCTCCCGCGCCCTGCCGCGCCGCCGTTCTGCCGATTGAGCGGCGAAGATCGCAATCGCGCCGTAATGGAGGCTGTTGAAAAAGTTCCCGGCTTCGCGATTCGGCGTATGGAGTAGGGGTCGTTCGCGAACGACCCCTACAGAAAACAAGACCTCCGCCTTGTTCGTCATTCCGGTGTCGGAGCCGACCGAGGAGGGAGGTCGAACCCGATTGATCAATGAGGGTTCGCCGGGCGCGAGTCGGGCATATCGTCGATGGGGAATGCCGATCCGCTTCCCGAAAGATTGACACGAGATTCAAAAGGAATAACATGGCAGCATCTTGCGCCGTTGGTGGAAGCGCAGCGGGAGGCGGGCTATGACGCGGGACATCATTCAAGTATTCGCTGAATGGGATTCGGAGGCCCGGGTCTGGGTGGCCGGGAGCGAAGACGTGCCCGGACTCGTCGCTGAAGCGCCCACGTCCGAGGAACTCGAAGAGAAACTGAAAACGCTCATTCCGGAACTCCTGGAATTGAACGCCCATTTCCTCAAGAGCGCCTAATTCTACTCTTAGCTCACTCCCCTTTGAGACTTCACGGCCACTCCTTCCCTGAGGGGACATCCTCTCGAATGTGTATGTCAAAACCGCTCTTCCATTGAGGGCATTTTTCAACAACTCCTCATTGGTCGGGTTTGACCGTAGGGACAGGTCGAGACCTGTCCTTATGGGTTCTTTGACGACAGAAACGAGATTCGGGCGGACACATGGGTCCGCCCCTACGGGTTCTTTTTCATCGCCCCTGAATCCACCGCGAGGCGCACGCCCTGTTCGCATTCCGCACCCTGGGTTTTTGGTGTATACAGGGGCTTTGCGTTCCCGATAAATAAGATTCAGCAAGGAGAAGGCAGTGGGCCGGACGATGGCGGAGAAAATCCTCTCCGCGCACTCTGGATGCGAGGCGAGGGCGGGCGACCTGGTGATCGCCGAGCTCGACTACGTCATGGCGGGCGACGCCAAAGGGCCGAAAGCGGTCGACATCTTTCGCGAGGCGGGCTTCGCGTTCCGGATGGACCCGAAGAAGACCGATTTCATCATCGACCATTTCGTGCCCGCCCAGGACGTTCTGTGGGCGAACCATCACAAGAAGCTTAGAATCTTCGGCGAGGAGTTCGGCGTCGAGGTATTCGAACCAGGCGCGGGCGTGTGCCACACCGTGGTGACGGAGGAGGGCCGCGTGGGGCCGGGCGCGCTCGCCGTGGGGGGCGACAGCCACGTGTGCACCTACGGTGCGCTGGGCGCGATGGGCGTGGCGGTCGAAAGCGTGGAGATCGCCTCCGCCTACGCCACCGGCAAGCTCTGGTTCAAGACGCCCGAGAGCATCCGCGTGGAGTTCACCGGCGCGCTTGCGCACGGTGTGTTCTCGAAAGACATGGAACTCGTTCTCGCGCGCGAGATGGGCGAGAACGGCGCGAACTACATGGCGGTGGAATACGGCGGTGACGCGCTGGCGGACCTCTCGATGGACGCGCGCTTCACGGTTGCGAACATGTCGGTCGACATGGGGGCGAAGACGGGAATCATGGAGGTGGACGAGGTGGCGCTCGAATGGGCGCGGGCGCACGGGGCGCGCATCGTGGCGCCCGTAGTACCTGACGCGGACGCCGTATACGCCAGAAGAATCCATCTCGACGTAGCGGAACTCACGCCCGTCGTGGCCGCACCGCCCGCCACGGGGAACGCGCACCCGGTCGAGGAATACGCAGGGCTTCCCGTCCAGCAGGCGTTCGTGGGCACGTGCACGAACGGGCGGCTTGAGGACATCGAGATCGCGGCAAGGGTCGTGCGCGGGAAGAAGATCGCGCCCGGCGTTCGCTTCTACGTCGCGCCCACGAGCAAGAAAATCTATGAGGCGGCCGCCGCGAGCGGGGCCATCGGGGCCCGGGCCGAAGCGGGCGCCGCCGTGCTCACCGCCGCCTGCGGGCCGTGCGCCTCGATGACGGGGAACGGCTGCCTGGCCGACGGGGAGCGCGCCATATCCTCCGCCAACCGCAATTTCCCCGGCAGGCTCGGGAGCAAGGAGGCCGAGATCTATCTGGGCTCCCCGGCCACGGTAGCGGCGAGCGCGGTGACGGGCCGCATCACCGACCCGAGAGAGTTTCTCTAGGCGCATGAGGAGAGTGGAATCGTGGCGATGAGGGGACGCGTCCACCGCTTCGGGGACGACATCAGCACCGACGTGCATCTGTCGGTCAAATACCGTCCGCCGGGCACGACGCTGGAGGAACTCAAGCGCGACGCCTTCAAGGAGATCGACCCCGGTTTCTCCGCGAACGTGCAGCCGGGCGACGTGGTGGTGGCCGGGGAGAACTTCGGCCTCGTCAGCAGCCGCCAGGACGCCGCCGTCGTGCTCCGGGAACTCGGCGTGAGCTGCGTGCTCGCCAGGAGCTTCGGCCACATGTTCTACCGGAACGCCATCAACTCGGGCCTTCCCGTCATCGCCTGCGACACCGACGCGATAAACGCGGGCGACGAGATAGAGGTCGACCCCGTGGCCGGCGAGGCCCGCGCGGGCGATGAGACCATCACCTTCGCGCCGTTCCCCGACGGCCTCTGGGCGATGATCGAGGCGGGCGGCTTGATACCCTATCTCCAGGAGAAGGGCGATTTCTAGCGCGCTCTGATTTCTTTCGTCGCAAACCGGAAAATTTTTTGCGATTTGTTTTTGTATTTTATTCGTTTCATGTTATGCTTCTTGTCGACCCACCTGAAAATATGAGGACCCACCCGAGGCGAGACGCGTTGATGGCGTCTAGCGTATTGATTTATTCTTAGGCGTGGGAGAAATGGCGATGACGGAATTCCAGCAGGCGACATTGCTCGTGGGATGGGTTCAGGCCGGCGTGGCCCTGTTCGTGGGCATGGTGCAATCGAGCCTGTTTTTTTACGGCATCAAGCGGATGAGCGACGCCTCGGAGAGGCGCGCCCAGCAAACGGATAAGCAGATAGACGCCATGATGCGGCAGATCGACCTCATGGCCGACGCCTTCACCAGGCAGCACGAAGAATCCATGAAGCGAACCGACGCGCTGATAAAGTTGCAGGAAGATACTTCGAAGCGAACGGATGCGCTGCTCAAGCAAAGCGAAATGACGATGAAGCAAAGCGAGACGGCGATGCTCGCCTTGCGCCGCTTGCTCGAGAGAACCGCCGACTGACTTCGGGCCGACAAGCGGCCCCTCTATGGGCTGTTGAATAAGTCCCCTTCGGGGTAGCGAACGCTCCCTCCTCAGTCGCGTCGAACCCTCATTCCTCGGGTCTGTTGAAAAACAAGTATCTTATACACATCACCGAGCACAACAGACGAAGAGGAATGGAGGTTATCA
>VXPH01000150.1 GCA_009839615.1 Nitrospinota bacterium | reverse complement strand
CATCATATCAGGAGCGTTACGCCACGACTCTACACAAGAAGCCGTGGAAAGACTTAAAAACGCGACACCACAGAAGGAAAAGTTATTTGAAGTTTGGGATGGCAATCTCGACCTTGAGGAGATTCGCAAGAAAATTCCCTCCAATCGCCATATTCGTTATTTCTTAGGAGGAGAAAACGAAATTTTCCACATCGGCGGCAAAACTTACGCCTTGACCAATCAAGGATGGGTGGCTGGGAGCTACGAATCTGCCGTGCGAGCCATCAAGGATGAGTTCCCGGATTTGAAGATCGAAATCAAGCGCGTTGCCGACTAACACCAAGGATTACAGAGTAGAGAACATATAGTGTATCCCCGTCTCCCCACCCCTCAAGTTTTCTTCTTCGGTCGCCCTCGGCGGAAGATGCCGTCGTAGAAGGTGAACACCGAGACGACCATCAGGATCGTCCCGACGGGGCTCGTAAGGAAATACCAGAACGGCTTGTTCTCGAAGGTGATGAGCGCGCGGCGCAGGTTCTCGTCCGCCAGAGAGCCCAGGATGACGGCCAGGACCATGGGCGCCAGCGGCAGGCCGAGGCACCTGAGCGCGTAGCCGACGCCGCCCGCGGCCAGCATCACGTAGACGTCGAACATGCTCAGTCGCACCGCGTACGCCCCCAGGATGCAGATGGGGATGATGATGGGCATGAGCAGGGTGCGCGGCAGGCTGTAGAGCTTGACGGCGGGCTTCACCAGCAGGAGGCCGAACACGTACATCAGGAAATTCGCCACGATGAGCGCGCCGTAGATGAAGTAGACGAGGCCCGGGTTTTCGATGTTGATGGTGGGGCCCATCACCACGTGCTTGAGCTCGAGCGCCGCCATGAAGGCGGCGGCGGGCGGGCTGCCCGGAATCCCGAGCGTGAGCGTGGGGAGGATGGTCCCGCCGATGCAGGCGTTGTTCGCCACCTCCCCGCACACGATGCCCTCGTAGCTCCCCTTGCCGAACTTCTCGCGCTCCTCGGGCCGCGCGCGGCGCTTTCCGACGTCGTAGGCCACGAAGGCGGCGATGTTCCCGCCCGCGCCGGGGATGGCGCCTATCACCGTGCCGATGATGCCCGATCGCACCGAGGCGCGCGCATAGCGCCACAGCATGGAGAAGGGGGGCACCACCCGGTCCACTTTTTCGGGGATCACGGGCGGCTCCCTCTGGGGCAGCACCCAGAGCACCTCGGTGAGGCCGAAAAAGCCGATGATCACCGGGATGTAGCTGATGCCGTCTTCCAGAAGCACGTTCCCGAAGGTGAAGCGCGGCACGCCGTATATGTTGTCGAGACCGACGAAAGCGATGAGCAGCCCCAGCCAGCCGGATATCCAGCCCTTGATGGGCGCCTCGCCCGAAGTGAGCGTTCCGCAGATGGCGATCCCCCAAAGGGCCAGCAGGAACATCTCCCACGAGCGGAACTGCAGGGCGATGAGCAGAATGAGCGGGATGAACGCCACCAGGATCAGAATGCCCACCCAGTTGCCGAGGAAAGAGGCCACGAGTGCGGTGCCGAGTGCCTGCCCCCCCTCTCCCCTCTGGGCGAGCTGGTAGCCCTCGATCATGGTGGGAACGGCGGCGGGCGTGCCGGGGATGTTGATGAGCACCGCGGTGATCGAACCGCCGAAGACGCTCGCCGTGTAGACGCCCAGCAGGAACATGATGGCCACGTCCTGGCTCATCTGGGTGGAGAGGCCGATGAGCAGCACCATGGACATGGTCGTCGAGATGCCCGGCATCGAACCCCACAGGAGTCCCAGGATGGTGCCCAGGATGCAGATGAACACCAGATACGGGTTGCAGGCGAGGATGAGTTGCTCGATGAAAAACACGGCCTACCCCGAACCCGGCAGCGGAATGCGGAAGCCGTAGCGAAACGCGGCGGCCAGAACCAGCGTTGAAATCGCGGAGACGATGAGGCACTGCAGAAAGGACTTCGGCCAGAAGATTCGCAGGGCGATGGCCAGCATGGGGATGGTCACGGCCTCGAAGCTGCTGAATCCGAGCCGGAAACCTCCAATCATCAACGGGATCGTAATGATGAACGTCACCCAGTCGAGGAGCGCCACGTAAACGACCACCAGGCCCATCAGGATGAGCGCCCACTGGTTCTCGTAGTCGGCGAAATATCTGCCCAGCAATTCTCCCGGCGAGAGGTTCAGTTCCGAGCCGCCGCCTCGTTTGAGCGCGCCCGCCCCCAGGCCGATTGCCATGGCCAGCAGGCTCAGACCCGTGAGAATGGGCATGAAGCCCGGCGCGGTGAAGATGTTCTTCTCGGGGTTGGGCATGAGCAGCCCGAAGATGACGGCGAGGATCGCGACGACGCCCACGACGCTCGCCGCCGCCAGGTCCCTGCCGGGGGTGGCGGCGTCTCCCCCTTCCCCGGAAAGGGGGGGCGAGGCGGCGGTGTCTTCGGGTTCATCCGCTTGCGGGCGGGCGCTGCGGTCATCGTCGTTCGAGGAAACCATGCAACTCTCTCGGCATAGAACAAAATCAATGAATACGGCCTCCCCCGGGGGGGCGGGCCGGGGGGGAGGGGGGCCCCCCGCGGGGGGCGGCGGTGGCGCGCGGGGGGGGGGGGCGAGGGAGGGGCGGGGGGGGGCGTGGGGCGGGCCCCCGGCGGCGAAA
>VXPH01000011.1 GCA_009839615.1 Nitrospinota bacterium | reverse complement strand
GCGGCCCGGCGGGGGGGCCCAACTCGGCGGGGGGGGGGCTGCCTAACCCCCCCCCCCCCCCCCCCCCCGCCCCGGGGGGGGGGCCCGAGCGTCTGGTCACGTCGGATAAGGTTAACGCCATCGTCGGCGGCGATTGCTCGGGCGTCACCATCGCCGTACTGAAAAACGTGGCCTTGCCCAACGGGGTCGTGATGATCTCTCCCTCGGCGACTTCGCCGGCTCTTTCCACCATCAAGGACAACGGCCTCTTTTTCCGCACCGCTCCCTCCGACGCCCGGCAAGGGCAGGTCATCACCGACGTTTTGAAGGACAAGGGCGTCAAGTCGGCGGCCCTGACATACACCAACAACGACTACGGCAAGGGTCTGGCCGACAGCATCAAGACCAACTTCGAGAAGGCCGGCGGCAAGATCACGATTTCCGCGGCGCACGAAGACGGCAAGGCGGACTACACGGCGGAAGTCGGCGCTCTCTCGGCCGCGGGCGGCGACGTTCTGATTGTCGCCGGTTACCTGGACCAGGGCGGCAAGGGTATCATCCGGGCGGTGGTCGATACCGGCGCGTTCCAAACCTTCTTGCTGCCCGACGGCATGATTGGCGAGAGCCTGCCGAAGGCCATCGGCAAAGCGCTCGATGGTTCTTACGGCACCGTCCCCGGCACGGACAGTCCGGGCGCGGCGAAGCTCGGCGCGCTGGCAAAGAAGGCGGGCTTCAAGGGGGGCACCCCGTTCGTGCCTGAGTCCTATGACGCCGCGGCCTTGATTCTCCTGGCCATGCAGGCGGCCGGCTCCAGCAAGAGCATGAAGCTCAAGGACAAGGTGATGATGGTCGCCAATGCGCCGGGCGAGAAGATTTATCCCGGTGAGTTGGGCAAGGCGCTCAAGATCCTTGCCAAGGGTGGCGACGTCGATTACGTGGGCGCATCGGCGGTTGAGTTGATAGGCCCCGGCGAGAGCGCCGGCAACTATCGCGAGATCCTCGTGAAAGGCGGAAAAATCACCACCGCGCGCTACCGCTAAACAGGTCGTTTGCCGGGGGTTTGCCCCATGCGAGGCGGCCGGGCGTCGAGGCCAGTCGTTCTTAGTGGATTTCATGATCTCGGTTGTTGATCTACACATGCACTTTGGCGGCATTCGCGCCGTCGATGGCGTTTCCCTCACCATCGACGGCGGCCGCATCACCGGGCTGATCGGTCCCAACGGCGCGGGCAAGACCACGCTGTTCAACGTCATCGCCGGGGTGCATCGTCCCACCTCGGGCAGCGTCTTTCTGGATGGGGAGAACGTCACCGGTCTCGAACCTCACGAACTCTGCGCCAGAGGCATGCTGCGCACCTTCCAGATCGCGCAGGAATTCAGTACCCTGACGGTTCGCGAGAACCTCATGATGGTGCCCTCGGGCCAGTCGGGAGAAAACCTGCTTGGCGCGTGGCTGCGCCGAGTGCAGGTGCGCTCCGAAGAAGAGCGCGTTCGAGCCAAGGCCGAGGAAGTCATCGAGTTTCTTCAAATCACTCAAGTAGCCGACGAGCTGGCCGGGAACCTCTCCGGCGGCCAGAAGAAACTTCTGGAACTCGGACGCACGATGATGACCGACGCGAAGATCGTTCTTCTGGACGAGGTGGGCGCCGGCGTCAACCGCACCCTGCTCAAGACCCTGGGCGACGCCATCCTGCGTTTACAGCGCGAGCGCGGCTATACATTCTGCATGATAGAGCACGACATGGATTTCATCTCGCGTCTTTGCGACCCCGTGATCGTCATGGCAGAGGGTGCGGTTCTCGCGCAGGGCACCGCCGAGGAAGTGAAAGCCGACGAGCAAGTCATCACGGCCTATCTGGGCGGGCGCCGCAAAGACAAGCCGAACCGAGCCGATGACGATGAATGATTCGGAAGATTATCTCATCGGCGAGAGCATGACCGGCGGCTACGGCGGTCCGGATATTCTGCACGGATGCACCATCGGCGCCCGATGCGGAGAAATCACGGTCATCGTCGGCCCCAATGGCTCGGGCAAATCCACGGCCATGAGGGCAATCCTGGGCATGTTGGACATGCGCGAGGGGTCGGTTCGCTTAGGTGGCGAGGACATCACCGGCCTCAAACCCCAGGAGCGTGTCGCCCGAGGCATGAGCCTGGTGCCTCAAACCGGCAACGTCTTCACCTCCATGACGGTGGAGGAGAATTTGGAGATGGGGGCCTTCATCCGCGAGGACGACATTGCGGACACCATGGGGGAGGTCTATGAGCTCTTCCCCGTCCTCAAGGAGAAGCGCCGCCAGCTCGCAGGCGAACTCTCCGGCGGCCAGCGCCAGCAGGTGGCGGTGGGCCGCGCGTTGATGACGCGCCCGAAGGTGCTGATGCTCGACGAGCCCACGGCGGGGGTCTCGCCCATCGTGATGACCGAGTTGTTCGAGCGCATCCTCTACATCGCGGGCGACGACATCGCCGTTGTGATGGTGGAGCAGAACGCCCGCCAGGCCCTCGCCATCGCCGACAGGGGCTACGTCCTCGTGGGGGGGCGAAACCGCTATACCGACACCGGCCCGGCCCTGATGATGAACACGGAAGTCCGCCGGGCGTTCTTGGGCGGCTGAGGCGATGGACGGCATCCTGAACGCGCTGCTTCTGTTGTCGAATTTCGTCATCGTTCCCGCCATGGCGTATGGCAGTCAACTGGCGCTGGGCGCACTCGCCGTCACTTTGATATACGCCATCTTGCGCTTTTCGGACTTCGCCCAGGGAGACACCATGGCCTTCGGGGCCATGGCGACCATCTTGCTCACCTGGGTGCTGCAGCACTGGGGCGTTTCAATCGCCCCGCTGCCGACTGCCCTGCTGGCCCTGCCGTTCGGCGTCCTCTGCACAGTAGCCCTCTGCCTGCTGGTCGACCGCCGGGTGTATCGTTTCTATCGCCGGGTGAAAGCGAAGCCCGAGGTGTTGATGATCGTCTCGGTCGGGGTAATGTTTGTCTACAATAGCGTGGTGCGCTTCATTATCGGACCCGGCGATAGGTGGTTCGTCGACGGGGAGCGCTTCATCATCACGGCGCCGGCCTTCAAGCGCCTGAGCGGTCTTGATGAGGGCGTCGCTTTCAAGACCACGCAGGGGCTGACCATGTTGACGGCGATAATCGTGGTGGCGGCGCTTTTCTGGTTTTTGAACCGCACGCGCACCGGCAAATCCATGCGTGCGTATTCGGACAACGAAGACCTGGCCCTGCTATCGGGGATCGATCCGGAACGGGTCGTGCGCACCACCTGGATCATCGCGGCGGCGCTCGCCACCATCGCCGGGGTCCTGTATGGCCTGGACAAGAGTTTCAAGCCGTTCACCTATTTCAATCTTCTGCTGCCCATCTTCGCCGCCGCCATCGTCGGCGGCCTGGGCAACCCGCTGGGCGCAATCGCCGGCGGCTTCACCGTCGCTTTCTCCGAAGTAGCGCTCACCTACGCCTACAGGAAATTCCTCGCCTACCTCACGCCGGGAGAATGGGCGCCGCAAGGGTTGGTGCAACTGCTGTCCACGGATTACAAATTCGCGGTTTCCTTTGCCATTCTGGTACTGGTGCTGCTGCTCCGGCCCACCGGTATTTTTGGACGCAAATCCTCATGAAGCCTTCGACCCGCAGAAGAGAGAACATGCGCACCATCTGCATGTTCGCCGCCATATTCGCGGCTCTGGCTGTGGTCGGCGTGTTCCAGAGTTGGTCCCTGGCGCTCGCGATTCTGAACCTCTGCCTCATATCGGCCGTAATGTCTCTGGGCGTCAATATACAGTGGGGTTACGCCGGACTCGTGAATTTCGGCGTCTTGGGGTTCGCTGCGCTGGGTGGGGTGACGGCGGTTCTTGTTTCCGTCGCGCCGGTCCCGGCGGCCTGGGGAGCGGGCGGAGCCGGCGTCATCGTCGCCTTGAGCGTCGCCCTGACGACGATTCTGGCCGCTGTGTTCGCCGCCAGACGCGCTCCAGCCGGTCTGCCGCGAAGACTCATCCTCGCTTGCATTATCCTCGGCGGCTATTTTCTCGCGCGGGTGTTCTATTTTCCCGCAGTGGAGGCCATCGAGGCTGTGGATCCGACAAAAGCGGGGTTCCTGGGCGGCCTCGGACTGCCCATCCTGCTCTCCTGGGTCGCGGGCGGTCTGTTCGCCGCAGTCGTTGCCTGGGTGATCGGAAAGATCGCTTTGGGATTGAGGGCTGATTATCTGGCGATCGCCACGCTGGGCATTTCAGAAATTATCATCGCGATTCTGAAGAACGAAGACTGGCTGGCCCGAGGCGTGAAGAACGTGAGCGGACTGCCTCGCCCGGTACCATATGAGGTGGATCTTCAACAAGCTCTCTGGTTCCAGGATTGGGCTGCCCGTTTGGGCGCATCACCCGTGGAGTTTTCCTCCATCTTCGTCAAGCTATGCTACGCGGGACTGTTCGCCATCGTACTCTTCGCCCTGTTATGGCTCTCCGAACGAGCGCTCCATTCCCCGTGGGGCCGGATGATGCGCGCCATCAGGGACAACGAGCTCGCAGCCTCCGCCATGGGCAAGGACGTCACGGGACGCCATCTGCAGGTGTTTGTCCTGGGCGCGGCGGTAGTCGGCGTCGCCGGGGCCATGCTCACCACCCTGGATGGGCAGTTCACGCCTGCTTCCTATCAGCCGCTGCGCTTTACCTTCATCATCTGGGTGATGGTCATCGTCGGCGGGTCGGGGAACAACCGGGGCGCGGTTCTGGGGGGTTTCGTCATCTGGTTTTTCTGGATTGAGGCCGAACCCATCGGTTTGTGGGTCGTTGACCTGCTCACCTCGGGTCTCGCACAGGATAGCCCTCTGCGTCGTCATCTGATGGAAAGCGCGGCTCACATGCGTCTGATGATCATGGGGGTGATCCTCTTGCTGGTTCTGCGCTTCAGCCCCCGCGGCTTGATACCGGAGAGATAGGGCACGCCCCCAACAGGTTTGGGAGTCGCCGGGTGTGCACGGGCATGGGATGTGTAGTTTCATGATCTCGTTGGGAGATTTTCATCCGAGGGGGGGTGAAAGAAGGAGTTCTTCCTCGAGAGTGTTCAAGAGTTGATGAGCCGCGCCGGTTTTATTATCAGTGATCGCTGTGCTAACTTCTGGTTTGACGGTTGCCGATCGGCGATGGTTCAAATATCGGGTCGCTAGCTCAACTAGGCAGAGCAACGGACTCTTAATCCGTGGGTTCGGGGTTCGATTCCCCGGCGACCCACCAGTTTTTCGCATTCATGGGAGAGTCGGTTCCGTATGAAAACGTTCGTGATCATCGTAGTGATCCTGGCGGTGCTCATCTTCGCCTGGAAAGTGCTGCTCAAGGATCCTTTCGGGATTTATCCCAAGAAATAATCTTTTCTTTTCGCGTTTCTCATCCGGAGTGTTCCATCCGCCTCCCCCCACGAGGAGCGCTGCTTCGTTCGTGTTTTTTCTGGAAAAGCCGATCCTGACTCAAGTCTGCTTGACTCTCAGCACCAGGATAAAGGGAACGACGAAGACGAAGCCCCACCCCATGAACCAGTAGATGTCGTTGTAGGCGAGCATGGTGGCTTGCTTGTCTATGGTTTGTTCAATGAGACCCATCGCCTTGGTTTGTGCTGTGTGCGGGTCGATTTGCTTGCGAACGAGCATTTCCGTGAGCGTCTCTTTGTAGGAGAGAAACGTGGTGTTCGACTCTGTGATGTTTCCCACCATGTTCACGCGGTGAAGCGCTGTGCGGCGTTCGAGCAATATCGCCATGATGGCGAAGCCCAGGTTGCCGCCCAGACGGCGCGCCAGATTGTAGAAGCTCGTGGCGGAATTGATGTCGGTCACAGGGGTGGTGCTGAAGGCGACGGTTGTCAGCGTGACGAAGACGAATGGCATGCCGAATCCCAGGATGACGAGGCGCGACACCATGCCCCAGTAGTCGGCCTGTAAGGAGAGCCCCGACATCAGGAACATGGAGATAACGGCCAGCATGACGCCTCCGCACATCAATATCCTGTAATCCACCAGGTTATACAGATGGCCTACAATTGGCATCATGCAAAACAGCGCGATTCCCCTTGGCAGCATGACGAGGCCGGTTTCATACGGGCCGTGATCGAGCACGTTTTGCAGAAATTGCGGAAGGATGAAGGTGGTTCCGAACATCACGATCCCGAAAATCAGCACCACGAAGCACGAAGCGCTCAGGTTCAGGTTCATAAGAACCCTGAAATCCACGATTGGTTCTTCCGTTCGCAACTCCCATAAGACCAGCGCCGTCAGGGTGATGATGGTGAGTATCGTCATCACGATGATGAAGTTCGAATCGAACCAGTCCTCGTCCTGTCCGCGCTCCAGGACGACCTGAAGCGCGGTGAGGCCGATACCGATCAGGATTATGCCCATCCAGTCCACCTTGTTGATTCCGCGCTTCATGTGGGGCGGGTCGTACACGTAGATGGAGACGAGCGTGAGTCCCACGGCGGCGACGGGCACGTTTATGTAAAATACCCAAGGCCAGCTCAGTGTTTCAGTGATCAAACCGCCCACCACTGGGCCCATCGCGGGCGCAAGAACCACGCCCGCCGCGAACATTGCCATGGCCCAGCCTTGTCTGTTCGCTGGATAGGTTTCGCGCAATATCGCCTGCGCGACGGGGATGAGCCCCCCGCCGCCGAGTCCTTGCAGGATGCGATAGACGAGCATCTGGGTGAAGGTTTGAGAGGTGCCGACGAGAATCGATGCCAGGGTGAATAAGATGAAGGAGATAAGGAAATAACGCTTTCGTCCCAGCAGGGTGCTCCACCAGGCCGACATCGTGATCGTGATGATTTGGGCGATGGTGTAGATGGTTGCCACCCAGGTGATGGTGGACAGATCGACGTTGAACGAACCGCGCATATGCGGCATCACCACGTTGACGATGCTGGCGTCCATTATGGAGATAAACGCCGCCGAAACGACCGCGAGCGTAATCATTGCGCGGTTAAAGGGGGAGGGGTAGCTTGTCTCCGAGGTAGCTCCCCCTCCGCTTCCGGGAGCGGATATGTTCGATTGTTCGTTCAAGGTTTCTGGTTTTGCGGTTTTTTGTTCACGGGGTACGCCAGAAGGCGGGGGCCGCGCCGTATCTTGGTGTCCACGGTCACGTAGGCGGACATGCCGACCAGAAGCGGGAAGTTCGGGGAAGGTCTTTCTTCCAGCAATATCTTCACGGGAACGCGGCGGGTGACCTTCACCCAGTTTCCGGTGGCGTTCTCTGGCGGTAGGAGGGAGAAGGTTTCCCCCGTGCCCGAATACAGGCTTGCGACGCGGCCCTTGAACGGTCGGTTCGGGTAGGCGTCGAGAACGATTTCCGCGGGTTGGCCCACATGGATGCCTTCGAGTTTGATTTCCTTGAAACTCGCGCGAATGTATGCCTTATCGAGTTGAACGATGAGCAGCAGGGGACGCCCGGGCTGCACGTAGGTTCCCGGATCGACGGACTTCTCCACATAGCCGGACACCGGCGCGCGAACCTCGGTGTAGGAGAGGAGAAGCTCTTTTTCCTGATAGGCAGCCCGGGCTTCTTCAAGTTCCGCCTTTAGGGAATCGGCGTCATGGCTTTTCACGCGCCGGGAGCGGTCCTCGTTTTCGGCCAGCGCCACGGCGGCTTGCGCCTCTTCAATCTGATTCACGATAGCCGCGACTTTGTTTTCTTCCACGTTGAGTGCGGCCCGGGAGGCGTCGTAATTCGCCTTGGCGACGTTATGAGAAGCGCGCGCGAGAGCCAAATTCTCATCCGAAATGATGTGCTGACTGTGCAGGCGCAGTTTTCTGTTCAAATCCTCGCCCGCCTGTTTCATCGTGGCCGCATGGGCGCGCGCTTCGTTTTTCCTTTGCATGAGCAGAGCACGGGCTGAGCGGAGAGTGCGCCTCAGAGTCTTGAGGCGTGCACGGGCTTCCTGCTGGAGTCCGCTGGCGCGGCCCATGGAGTGAGTGACGGATTCTTTGCTCGCTTCATACTTCGCGTGAGCAACGGCTACGGCGGCCTTGGCTTTTTGGAGGGCCACCTCATGACGCCGCTTGTCCAGGATGACGAGAAGGTCTCCTTTCCGGACTGCCTGGTTGTCCTTGACCAGGAGTTTTTTCACCACGCCCGCGATTTCGGTGCTCACCGGCGTCAACGTGCTCTGGACGTAGGCGTTGTCCGTTGAGACGAATCGCTCCCAGTGCTGCCACCAGAAATATCCCGCCTCCGCGGCGAAGAACAGGCCGACGCCGAGCGCCAGAAATAGGAGGAACTTTCTGACGAAAGAGAGCGTAAAGTGCTTTTTCCGTGGCCGACGCTTTTTCCCGGGCGGTGGTCCTTTTCCCCTTTGGGAAGGACTGGAAAGGGAGGGATTATCCCCATCTGGCGGTTTGTCCGTCATCACTGAGGTCCAAGGTTCGATGAACGAGCCGATTCGTCAATAAGCGGCGATATCTGAGGGTAACCCGCCTAAATTACAGCAAATAATGCAGTTTTGTCATTGTGGTCGGCAAAAAATGACGCTGAGCTGAGTCTACGTTTGCGCATGTGTCCTGAAGCCTCGGTGTGCTTATAATCCTCATGGGTGGTGATCAGGGAAACCAAGGGAGAACTCATATGTTCGCCGTAGCGGCGGCCCATGAAAAAGCGATGGAAGCGGGTTTGCGTGTCATGGAAGGAGGGGGGGACGCCTGCGATGCGGCGGTAGCCGTTTCCCTGGCCCTGGGGGTGGTGGAGCCTTTCTATTCCGGTCTGGGTGGCGGCGGCGTAGCACTCGTCTGGCGCGAGGAGGAGAAAAAAGCCAGGTTCGTCGATTTCAGCAACGAGTGCCCCGTCGGAATGGAACCCGGCATTTTCGAGTGCGATGAAAGCGGCGAACACATCGGCCATGCGCACAGCCGGGGTCATCGCTCCATCCTGATTCCGGGTCTGCTTCGTGGACTCGAGGCGATTCATCGCGAATTTGGGCGACGGCCCTGGGGAGAATTGTTTGCAAGTGCAATCCGGCTGGCGGATGAGGGTTTCAAGGTCGGTTGGTTCTACCGCTTACAGCAGGAGGAGCCGCGCTTTCAGGAGCTTTGTGCCGCATACCCCGAACTCGGGAGAATCCACATGGTATCCGGTGAACCGCTTGCCGAAGGCGCGCTCTTGCGCCAGCCTGATTCGGCGAGAACGCTTCGCGAGATAGCGGAAAAAGGAGCGGACGCTTTTTATGAGGGCGCGCTCGCAAAGGCCATTTTGGACGAGATTCGGAGCGGCGGTGGTTATCTGGGAGGCTCCGATCTCAAGAACTACCGCGTGCGGTGGATGACGCCCCTCGCCTCGCATTACCGGAACCTGTGTTTCCTCACGGCGCCGCCTCCTTCCTCTGGCCTCATCCTGATTCAAATATTGAATTTCCTCGAAGTCCTGCTACCTGAATGGGATGCAGCGGATGAGAGTGCGCGCGGACTGGCCCTCGCACGCGCCATGCGCGCGGCGTTTCGCGACAGGTTCTCGGTCTATGGCGATCCTTACCATTTCGATATGCCCGTGGAGCGACTCCTGAGCAAGGAATATGCCGCCGCTGCGATAGATGAGGAGCGAGCTTCCGGCGTTTTTCTCCACGACATGGAGCCGGGTTCCACCACCCATTTCACGATTGTGGATGCCCAAGGCAATGTGGTCTGCCATACGCAGACCTTGGGAATGAACTGGGGCTCGGGCGTCTCGCCGCAGGGCACCGGCATTCTCTTGAATAACCACACGAACTGGATGGACCCTCGCCCTGGGCGCGGTAATTCCTTAGGTGCGGGAAAACGCCCCATGGCCGGCTATGCCCCCACCCTCGTCTTCGAGGAGGAGAAATTTCGCTTAGGTGTTGGCAGTCCCGGTTCATACCGAATCCCCACGGCGGTGACCCAGGTGATCCTGAATCTGTTTTACCGGAACATGACCCTTCAAGAAGCGGTAGAGGCTCCCCGTATGCACCTGGATATAGGCCCCCTGCACGCTGAAGATGCGGTGGATGGGGCGGTTCTGGATGCAGCGCGCCAGAGCGGTTTTGAGGTTTCGCGCTATGCGTACCCCCATCACTTCTTCGGCGGCGTGCACGCCGTGGAGGTGAGCGATGGCGGATGCCTCACCGCCTTCGGCGACCCGCGTCGCGCGGGTAACGCGGAAACGAGGGAATAGGGGCGTAATCCACCCTCGGGATGTGCATAGCTAGAGTATTCGCTGGCTTGGACTATTGCGACAGAGGAGACTTGTGAGGTGAATTGCTACTGAAAATCGAGCGTCTTCGCTTCGCGACCCAGGGCGATTTGCCCGATGGTTTCGAGGCAGCGGTCGTTGGCGGGCGGCATGACGATGCCGGCCACCGCATCCCTCAAGTGACGCTCGATCGGCAGGGAGCGGTGGAGCCCGCGTCCGCCGCACAGGCGGATTCCCTGCTCGGCGAGTTCCTTGGCGGCTTCTGTCGCTAGGTATTTCGCCTGATTCAGGATGAAGGTCAGCTCCATCTTCCCGAGGTTTCCTCGGAGCGCGCCCAGTTTCTCGGCAGCGCGGCGGGCGTTCTCGAGCAGCATGGCCATCTCGCCGATCTGGCGCTGCGTGCGGTCCAGTTCTCCGAGAGGAACCCCCATGCCCGATTTCGTTTTCTTCACGTAATCCACCGTGAACTGGTAGGCCGCCTCCGCAATGCCGATGTAGACAGCGGTATAGCCCAGGGACCACATGCTCATGTCCTTGCCCAGGATGCTGCCTGGCTCCCCGATGATCTCATCCGGTTTCACGGCGACGTCGTGGAACATCAGGGAGTTCGACGCGGTTCCCCGCATGCCGATGGTGTGCCAATCATCAAGAATTTCAATGTTTTCTCTCGCCGAGGGAATCATCACGTTCAAAAGTCCCTCCTGCAGGGTTTCCGCGCCGTCGAGGTAGCTCCAGGTGAAGTAATATGTCGCCCCGGTGGAGAGGGAGCAGAAATGCTTCTTTCCTTGAAGGCGATAGAGACCGTTGTCCTCGCGGATGGAGGTGCGCACCGCCAACTTGTCGCGGAATGAACTGCCAGGCTCGCTCGTGATGGAGGCGAAGATAGCGCCGTTGTTCACCACTTCGGAGAAGTAGCGCTCCATCTGTTCTTTCGAGGCGATTTGTCCCAGGAAATCCACGACGGCGCTGTGCATGTTGAATGTGAGGCCGGTAGAGGCGCAGCCTTTCGCAATTTTGGAGAGCACGGTGACATAAGTGAGCGAATCCGCGCCGATGCCGCCGAATTCCTTTGGCACCATCAGGGAGAGGAGGCCGGCGTCGGCCAATTCCTGATAGTTCTCGACCGGAAAACGCGATTCTTCGTCGATCTCCTTCGCGCGCGGGGCGAATTTCTCCTGCGCCAGCGATTCGGCTATTTCGACCCATTTTTTCGATTCAGCGCCAAGCGTGCCGGCGGAAGTGTTCATCAAAAATTTCCTTTCTGTTGCGGTCGCGGCTTTCCTGTCTTCAATCGTATTCCGCGAGCGCAGACAACGGCTCTTCCAGGGTGATGGGGTCGGTATCCTCGAGCAGCGGCATGATCTCGCGTCCGAATATCTCCACCTCCTCGACATGCGGCCACCCAGAGAGGATGAACGTGTGGACGCCCACGTCCACGTATTCCCTGAGCGCTTTGGCGATCATGTCGGGCGTGCCCACCAGCGAAGCGCCGGCGCCCGCGCGAACGGTGTTCACACCCATCCACAAGGTGTCGGTGATCCACAGCGACTCGCCCTTCGCCAGTTCGTTGACGCGCGTCTGCCCGGTGCTCTCCGTTCTGGTCTTCATGTCGGCCCAGGCCTGTACGTTCGAAATGTCGCTCCCCTCGATGAGCGCCTGCGCGGCTTTTTTCGCCTCCGCCTTGGTCTCCCGGCAGAGAATGTGCATCCGCACACCGAACTGTATCTTCTCCTCACGGCCGAACTCCGCCGCGCGCCGCCTCATGTCGAGCACGTCCTTGGCGATGGTCTCCACGTCGACGGCGTACATCATGTGCACGTCCGAGAATTTCGCTCCTACCCGGCGGCCGGGCTCCGAGCTTCCGCCGAGATAGATGGGAGGCCAGGGCTTGGAGACGTGGATCGGGAAGAAGGCGGCTTCACGTATGTCGAAATACTTTCCCTTGTAGGTGATGGGAACGTCGGCGCTCCAGATGCGGGTTACGATTTCCAGAAATTCCTCCGTCCTGTCGTAGCGCTCATCGTGCACGAGGTGGTCGCCGTAACGCATCTGCTCCACATGGCTCGAGCCGGTGACGACGTTAAGCGTCAAGCGCCCGCCTGTGAGCGCGTCGAGCGTGCTCGCCGTCTGGGCGGCGAAGACGGGACTGGTGAGGCCGGGACGAAACGCCACGCAGAACTTGATTTTCTCTGTGTGCTGGGCCACGCCCGCGGCCACAAGCCAGGCGTCCATGCAGTGGGTGCCGGTGGGCACCAGAAGGTTTACGAAACCGGCCCGTTCGGCGGCGCTCGCAACTTGGGAGAGGTACTCGATGGTGGGTTTTCGCTCAGGCACCCTCGTGTTGATTTTGTGGCCGTCACCCGCCCTGGCCGACGGGAGAAACCAAGCGTATTCGGTTCCCATATCCCAAAAACCTCTGTGGTGAGAGATACACTCAGTATAGCGCGAAATGATCGCACGCGTATTCGCTTCGCCTGATTTTGAAAATACAAACAAGACGGATGCGCGTCAATCTCAAGATGGGGGCCGCGAGGGTCAGACGGGCGTTTGTCTGTCCAATTGCCGGTATTAAACCGCCACCGCCACATGCTAGGGGGAGATGTCTCTTTCCCCGGCCAGATCGCTGATAATGCGCGCCACTTTCAGCACGCGGTGATAAGTGCGCGTCGATAGTCCCAATTTTTTTTACCGCTACCGCCGAATTCCCTGGGCACCATGAGGGCGAGAAGACCGGCGTCGGCCAGACCCTGATAGTTCTCGGCTGGAAAGCGTGGTTCATGGTCGATCATCTTCGTGCGCGACGCGAATTTCTCCTGCCCCAGGGGATTCGGCGACCTCGATTCATTTTTGAGATTCGGCACAAAGCACACCGGCGGTACTGTTCATCAAAGGTTTCCTGTTTCCGTTGCGTTCTATTATCAATCGTATTCGGCGAGGGCGGGCATGGGAGGCTCCAGGGTGATGGGCTCCGTATCCTCGAGCAGGGGCATTATCTCGCGTCCGAATATCTCCACTTCCTCGATGTGCGGCCAACCCGAGAGGATGAACGTGTGAACGCCCACGTCCACGTATTCCTTGAGCGCCTTGGCGATCATGTCCGGCGTTCCCACCAGGCAGGCGCCCGGGCCCGCGCGAACCGTGTTCACGCCCATCCACAAGGTGTCGGTGATCCAGAGCGATTCGCCTCTCGCCAGTTCGTTCACGCGCGTCTGGCCTGTGCTCTCCGATTTGGTCATCAAGTCGGCCCAAACCTGCACGTTCGAGATGTCGCTCCCCTCGATGAGCGCTTGTGCGGCTTTTTTTGCCTCCGCTTTTGTCTCTCTGCAAAGGATGTGCATCCGGATGCCGAATTTTATCTGCTCTTCGCGGCCGACCTCCGCCGCGCGCCGCTTCATGTCGAACGCGTCCTCGGCGATGGTCTCCACATCCACGGCGTACATCAAGTGCACGTCTGAGAATTTCGCTCCCACTCGGCGGCCGGGCTCAGAACTCCCGCCGAGATAGATGGGTGGCCAGGGCTTTGAGACGTGGATCGGGAAAAAGGCGGCTTCTCGTATGTCGAAATACTTCCCTTGGTAGGTCATGGGAGCATCGGCGCTCCAGATACGGGTGACGATCTCCAGAAACTCCTCCGTCCTGTCGTAGCGTTCATCGTGCACGAGGTGGTCGCCGTAGCGCATCTGCTCCACGTGGCTCGAGCCGGTGACGACGTTGAGCGTCAAGCGTCCGCCAGTGAGCGCGTCGAACGTGTTCGCCGTCTGGGCGGCGAAGACGGGACTGGTGAGGCCGGGACGAAATGCCACGCAAAATTTGATTCTTTCGGTATGCTGCGCTACGCCCGCGGCCACGAGCCAGGCGTCCAGGCAGTGGGTGCCGGTGGGCACCAGAAGGTTCACGAAACCGGCCCGCTCGGCGGCGCCAGCCACTTGGGAAAGGTACTCGATGGAGGGTTTTCGCTCAGGCACCTTGGTGTTGATTTTGTGGCCGTCACCCGCCCTGGCCGACGGAAGAAACCAAGCGTATTCGGTCCCCATATCCCCAATCCTCTGTGGTTAGATATACGCTCAGTATAGCGCGAAATGATCGCACGTGTATTCACTTCGCCTGATTCTGAAAATATAAACAAGGCGGATGTGCGTCAATCTCAAGGCAGTGGCCGCAAGGATCAGACGGGCATCTGTCTGTCCAGTTGTCGGTACTGAACCGCCTCCGCCACGTGCTGGGGGGCGATATCCCTCTCGCTGGCCAGATCGCCGATGGTCCGCGCCACTTTCAGCACGCGGTGATAGGCGCGCGCCGATAGTCCCAGTTTCTCCACCGCCAGCTTGAGCAGGCGTCTGCCTTCGGCGTCGAGCTTGCAATGTTCGTTGATGAGGGCAGGCCCCATGTGGGCGTTGGTGTACACGCCTGGGTGGTCCTTGAAGCGCGCTTTCTGAATATTCTGCGCCGCGAGAACGCGGCTTCCGATCGTTGCGGAACTCTCGCCTTCGGGGTCTTCGGCGAGTTCTTTCCAGGGCACTCTCGGCACGTTGATGTGGATGTCGATGCGATCCAGAATCGGCCCCGAGATGCGTGATCGGTAACGGGCCACCTGCTTGGGTGTACAGGTGCATGTACCCTCCGCCCGCAATCCGCAAATGCATGGGTTCATCGCAGCGGTGAGCATGAATCGCGCCGGAAACGAGAGGCTCGCCTGCGCTCTGCTGATGGTAATCTTCCCGTCCTCGAGCGGACCGCGCAGGGATTCGAGCACGTTTTTCTGAAACTCAGGCAATTCATCGAGGAACAACACGCCGTTGTGCGCGAGGGAGGCCTCGCCGGGAAGCGGCATCGCGCCTCCGCCCACCAGTCCTGCGTCGCTGATTGTGTGATGCGGCGCGCGGAAGGGTCTTTGCTGAATCAGAGAATTATGATTTTTGAGCTTGCCGAGCACGCTCCACACCTGGCTGGTCTCGATGGCTTCGTCCAGAGATAACGGGGGCAATATGGTGGGAAATCTTTTCGCCAACATGCTTTTTCCGCTGCCGGGCGGACCTATCATCAACAAATTGTGCGAGCCTGCCGCCGCAACCTCCACGGCGCGTTTGGCTTGGTGTTGTCCCCGGATGTCCGAGAAATCGATTCTTTCGACCTCTTTTTTCTCCATACCGTTTTTCTGGCAGCACGCCGGTGGAATGTCGATTTCCTCCCGGATGAATCCCACCACCTGAGGGAGCGTGTGCACGGGATAGACCTCCAACTTATCGACCACAGCGGCCTCAGGCGCATTCTCGGCCGGGAGGACGAGGCCGCGTTTGCCCATCTTCTTGGCGAGAACGGCAATGTTGAGCGCTCCCCGGATGGGGCGCAGAGAACCATCCAGCGCCAACTCACCAAGGAACAACAGAGAATCCTCCATTTGAGAGCGTGAGTGAAACACCCCATTCGCGCGCAGCAACGAGAGCGCAATGGGCAAATCGAAGGCGCTGCCCTCCTTGCGAACGTCCGCCGGCGAGAGGCTGACGGTGATTCGTCCCATCGGGTAGATGAAGCCCGTGTTGAGGATGGCAGCGCGAATCCTGTCCTTGCTTTCCTTGACAGCGGCATCGGGCAGACCGACGGTGGAGTAATAGGGGAGGCCTGAGGCGAGGTCGACCTCCACTTCGACGGGGTAGGCGTCTACGCCCAGTACGGCTGCTGCTTGAGTCTTGGCAAGCATGGCATCTCTCCAGGTTGTGTCGTGGAGTAGCAAATATAAAGCGAACTATATAACGAAAATAATACGAAATAAAGCCCGAATCGACAAAATTTTGCGAAATTCTGCTTTTTTCTCGACTTCCGACCGGAGAGTTTTCGATGGGGCAGGGGAAAAGCGGTATTCAGTTCGATGATTGCGCCGTACTTG
Organism: Nitrospinota bacterium; assembly: GCA_009839615.1. Classification (GTDB taxonomy): domain Bacteria; phylum UBA8248; class UBA8248; order UBA8248; family UBA8248; genus Bin107. Next base: position 8,597 of record VXPH01000011.1, on the reverse strand, counting down.
ACTGGGTGCGGCTTATTTCTTGGATACTTCCGAGCCTGTGGTCATGACGGCCTTTGATTCGATAAGCGCGTGGATTTGCTCATCCGTATAAAGGAGAAGATCACGGAGAATGTCTTCGGTGTCGCCCCCATGGAGGGGAGCGGGCTTGGGGTCAGGATTTCCGTTATCCGTGCGGTTGAGGATGGGATTCCCCACTATCCGCACGGTTCCGACTTCGGGGTATTCGTATTCTCGAATGAGCCGCCTCGCTTCGACCTGCTCGTTGTCGAGCGCGCGATCCAACGGGTTCACCGGCGCGGAGGGGACCCCCGCCGCCTCGAAAATGTCGAGCCACTCCTCACCTGAGCGGGTCATCAGGATTTCTTCCATGATGGGGAGGAGGGCATCCCTGTTCTTGGAACGCAGGTCGTTTGTGCGAAAGCGCGGGTCGTCCGCGAGTTCATCCATCCCCATGACCTCGCACATCTTTTTCCAGAAACGCTCCTCACGTGGCGAGAGCACGATATAGATCGTGGCCGTCGGGAACGCTTGGTAAGGCACCATGTACTCATGGGCGTTGCCGGGCGGCTCGGGAATGTCGCCGTTGTTGAGGTACATGGTCGAGATATAGCCGAGCATGGCGAGTTGAACGTCGAACATGGGCACTTCGAGATGCGCTCCGCTTTTTCCTTTCGCCTTGGCCAGCAGGCCCGCCATACAGGCGATGGCGGTATAGAGCGCGGTGGAGATATCCGCCGTGGGCGAGCCGTTTCTGGCGGGCGGGCGATTCGGCTCGCCCGTGATGGACATGTGGCCGCTTACGGCCTGTTCGACCAGATCGAAGGCGGGTTTATCGCGCCAGGGGCCTTGTTCTCCGTATCCGCTCGAATCGACGAATACAAGGTCGGGGTTTCTCTGTTTCATCGCGTCGAACCCGAGGCCGAGACGATCCATCGTGCCGGGCCGAAAGTTCACCATCACGGCGTCTGATTTTTCCACCAAGTCCAAAAACACCGCCTTACCTTCGGGTTTCTTCAGGTCGATGGCGATACCCTTCTTTCCCCTGTTGAAGGTGAGGAAGATGCTAGAAACAGAACCGATGCCGGCAATGGCGGGGTTGCGCCCGATGTCGCCTTGGGGAGATTCGACTTTGATGACCTCGGCGCCCATGTCGGCGAGGATCATGCCGCCGATGGTTCCGGCGATGACTTGTCCGAGATCGAGAATTCGGTAGCCTTCCAGCATTTGAGATATCCTGAAATTAAGACCGAGGAGCGGCAGTCGCTGTCGCCTTGATGAGCACGTCGCCGCGCTGGTTCGTTGCGTTCGCCTCGATTTCCACCAAGCGCTCGCCGGCCTCTTCGTATCGGCGCACGACTTTGGCCTTGCATATCACCATGTCGCCTGGCCACGTAAGCGCGTTGAAGCGGAGCTTCATGTTCTTGAAAGAACCAGGCCCCAGCCATTCGCTGAGCAGGCGGGCGAGATATCCTCCTTGCAGCATTCCGTGCGCGAAAGGTTTGTCGAATCCTGCCCGGATGGCATAAATCTCGTCGTGATGGTTGGGGTTGAAATCTCCGCTGGCGCCCGCGTAGCGAACCAGGTCCGTCCGGGTAATGGGTCCTACCGTCAACTCGTGCTCAGTGCCCTCGGTGAGTTCTTCCCATGTCGCGTACTCTAAAGTTGTTGTCATGTCGTGCTCCATCAAGCCTCTTTGGGTGGGGCCGCGGTTTCGATGAGGGTACGCCTCGCCACCTGAACCAGTTCGCCCGTCTCGTCCACGAACCTCGTTTCGATAACGACGAAAGTCATCATTCCGCCGCGGCGGCCTTCTTTCTCGCGGGTGGAGACGATGGCGTTTCGGCCCTTCAGGTTCATGCCTGCGACCAGGGGTTTGTGGTATTCGAATTCCTGCTCCCCGTGGAGGCGGCGCTTGGGGTCATAGCCCAGATGCGGCATGGGGTCGTTCTCGGGGTTTTCGTGCCAGAACTGGCGCACGAAAGTCGGCGGAGCGAGCAGATCTTCAAAACCCGCCGCCCGTGCGGCTTCCAGGTCCGTGTGCACCGGGTCGTTCAGTCCCAGGACAAGGGCGTATTCCCTGATTTTTCCGCGTTCGACCCGGAAGTCGAACTCGGGGAAGTTTCTCTCCAGTACGCTTTTATCGAGCGGCATGAAATCGGTTCCTTATGTAAATCGTTTCATCTCTCGGGTTGTCGTCAGTTTCTGCTCTTACGGCGAAATCATCAAGTGCAGGGAGGGTTAAAGTCCCAGCGCTTTGGCGATGATGTTTCTCTGCACCTCGCTCGTGCCCGCGCCGATGGTGGCGAGTCGCGCATCGCGGTAATGGCGCTCCATGGCGTACTCCCCGCTGTAGCCGTACCCGCCCATCACCTGCACACCCAGGTCGGCCACTCGCTTGTAGGCCTCTCCGGCATAGAGCTTGAGCGTCGCCGCCTCGATACGCCCGGCTTTTCCCTGTGAGACCAGCCATGCGAAGCGGTAGACCTGAAGCCGCGCCGTATCGACGAGCATGTGCATTTCGGTGAGCATGTGGCTGACGGCCTGGAATTTCCCAATGGGGCGGCCGAACTGCTTCCTCTCTTTCGCGTGATTGAGAGCCAACTCCAGGGCCGCCGCCGCCGCGCCCGTACGCGCAGCGGAGAGGCACAGACGCTCGGTGGTAATATAGGCCATCAGGCCCTTCCAGCCGTCCCCCACTTCTCCCAGAACGTCCTCGATGCCCGCCTCCACGGCGTCGTAGTGCACCACGCAGGTGCCCATCGCCCGGTGTCCGAGCAAATCCAGCTTCGACCATGTGACTCCCTTGGCATCTGCTGGGATGATGAAATTCGTGATGCCTTCGTGCTTGGCGCCCGAGTTGTCCGTGCGCGCGGCGACGAGAATGTGCGTGGCCGTCGGCATACCGGAGGTGAAGTTTTTGGTGCCCGTAAGTCGGAAGCGGTCTTCTTCCCGATCTGCGCGGGCGATGATGGCCGCCGCGTCTGAGCCGGCGTCCGGTTCGGTGAGGCTGAACGCAAAATACTTCTCCCCCTGGATGGTGGCGGGGATAAAGTCTTGTTTCTGCGCGTCTGTTCCGCTTTCGAGGAGAGCGTCAACACCGTAGCAGACGTTTCTGAAGATCATGGTGGCGAGGTCTAAGTAGTGCATCCCTGCAGTTTCCAGGACGAGAGCCAGATCGAGCGCGTCGCCTCCCATACCGCCGTATTCCTCGGGTGTGGAAACGCCTATCCATCCGTCATCGGCCATGGCCTTGTACGCCTGGACGGGAGCTTCGCCCTTTTTATCGCATTGCATTGCGTATTCGGGAGGGCATACTCGTTCCAAAAGCTCATGCAGCGTACGGCGCATGAGTTCCTGGCGCTCGTTGAAGGCGAAATCCAAATCGGTGAACCTCAAACGTTAAGGGGATTTCCTGATTCCGGGAGGCGATTGAACACCGACACGCGCGAAAAATCAAGCCGGATGCAGGATCGACGCGGAATAGCCCTCAATCTAGGACTTCCGGGTTGTGGATGTTTATCGGGCTCCCATCGGCGAAGGCGTTGATTTGATCGAAGGCGATTCCGAAATATCTCTCGAACGTGCCGCGCGTGACGTAGCCCAGATGGGGCGTGCAAACCGCGTTTTCCATGTTTAGCAGGGGATGTTCAACTCCCCGGACCGGTTCCTGCTCATAAACGTCAACAGCTGCGAAGCCGGGCCGTCCCGCCTTGAGTGCCGCCACGAGCGCGCCTTCTTCTATCAACCCGGCGCGGCTTGTGTTTACCAAAAGGGCGCTCGGTTTCATGAGGCTCAAATCTTTCGCCGTCACGATCCCTCTCGTCTGGGGGATCAAGCGAATATGGAGGCTCACGATGTCGGCCTCCGCGAAGAGCGCTTCTTTGCTGTCGGCCATCGAAACGCCGTCCGCCCGGGCGCGCTCGGCGGAACCCTCCCTGCCGTAGGTGATGACGTTCATACCGAAGGCTTTTCCCACGGCGGCCACCTGGCTGCCGATGTTGCCGTAGGAATACACGCCAAGCGTCTTGCCGAACAGGTCTTCGCCCAGCGTTGTCTGCCAGCCGCCCTCCGCCAGATTGCCGATCTCCTGGGGTATGGAGCGCATAGCGCAGTGAATGAGTCCCCAGGTGAGTTCGCACGTGGAATGGGTGCCCGTGCCTCCTGCGGCCACGGCCACCTTGTGGCGTGTGCAAGCTTCCAGGTCGACGTGCCCGCCAAAGCCGGCGCCCGTCTGACTCACGATTTTGAGATTGGGGAGTCTGGCGAGCAATTCTTCCGTAATGTGGGTGCGCTCCCTGATCAGGACGATGGCTTCCGCGTCCCGGAACCGCCCTGCGAGTGCGTCGATGTCGTCGAGCGTGTCGTTGTGGATGGTAACGTCATGCTCCGCCATTTTGGAGAAACAATCGAGGTGGCGGATGCAGTCTTGATAATCATCGGAAATCACGACTTTCATTCGGGTTTCCTTTCAGTGCTGTGAATCTGGTGCGAGAGTGAAGGTGCGTTTTTTGTCTATCCCCCGGAGATGTATTATTATCCCCGCTGATGGGGATTTTCCCAAGCCGTGTCGAGATTTGAGGCAAGGAAATGGCGACTGCTTCTGAGAGAAAAGTACAGCTTACCCGGATGGTCAAGGCGGGCGGGTGAGGCTCGAAGCTGGGTCCGGAGGACCTGCGAGAGGCTTTGAGTCAGTTCGAACCGTTTTCGGACCCGAATCTTCTATACGGGACGAACGCGGGGGACGATACGGGCGTGTATCGGCTCAGAGAGGATCTGGCCATCGTCCAGACGGTGGATTTCTTCACGCCCATCGTGGACGACCCCTACGACTACGGCCAGATAGCCGCCGCCAACGCGCTGAGCGATTGCTTCACCATGGGCGCGCAGCCGATCACCGGGCTGAATCTGGTGGGCTTCCCCTGCCACATCGGTCTGGACGTGCTGGGGAGGATTCTTGCCGGCGGCGCGGACAAGATGCGCGAGGCGGGCGGCGTCATCGTGGGTGGTCACAGCGTGGATGACGTGGAGCCCAAATACGGCATCGCCGTCACGGGAACGGTCGACCCCCGGATAATGGTGACGAACCAGGGAGCGAAACCAGGCGACAAGCTCGTATTGACGAAAAAAATCGGCACCGGCGTCGTCACCAACGTGACGAAACAGGTGAATCCGGTGGTGCGGGCCGCGCGCGGCATTTTCGGGAAAAACGGTTCGCTTCGCGACGGCGTGTTCGAAGAGGCCGTGGATTCGATGAAGGCGCTCAACAAAGAGGCGAGCGCGTGCATGATGCGCGTGGGCGTAAACGCCTGCACGGACGTCACCGGGTTCGGCCTCTTGGGACATCTGCACAACGTGATGGAGGCCAGCGGCGCGCGGGCGCGGGTCGTTTTTTCCGATGTCCCCCGGTTCGAGGATTTGCTCCCCCACGCCATCGCGGGCACGGCGGGAGGTGGCGAGCGCAACCGCGTGTGGACGAAGCCGTTCGTCGACTCGAAACCGGGCGTCGATGAGGAGATGATCGCGTTGCTCAACGATGCGCAGACATCCGGCGGACTCATCATCGCCGTGGATGCGGACAAGGCGGGAGTGCTTTTGGATGAACTACACGGGGCCGGCGTGGCTCCCGCCGCCGTATTCGGCGAGGTGGTGGAAGGCTCGCCCGGCAGCGTGGAAGTAGAGCCGTAGTTCTTCTCTTTTCAGCGAGGAGCGTAATTTATGGAAAAGGCCATGTTCGGCGCAGGTTGTTTCTGGGGGATAGAGGCGGCGTTCCGCAAAGTGGAAGGCGTGGCGTACACCGCGGTGGGATATTCGGGCGGCGCGAAGGATGAGCCCACCTACCGGGAGGTATGCACGGGCCGCACGGGACATGCGGAAGTCGTCTACCTGGAGTTCGAACCCGAGAAAGTCTCTTACCGCCAACTCTTGGAGTTGTTCTGGCGGATTCACGACCCGTGCACGCTGAACCGCCAGGGTCCCGACGTGGGCACCCAGTACCGCTCGGCGATTTATTTCTTCTCGCCCGAGCAGGAGGCCGCTGCGCAGTCTTCCAGGCAGGAGCAGGAGGAATCCGGGCGCCACTGGGGGCCGATTGTGACCGAGATTACACCGGCGTCGCGATTCTGGATGGGCGAGGACTATCACCAGCAATATGCCGAGAAAAACGGGATCATCTGTCACTAGCCGTATCCGAACGCAAAAGTCCCCGGCGGGCTTCCATCCGCTGGGGGCTTTTTTCTTGTTCTTAACCGTATTGCGCCACGACGCCGGCCAGCTCGTCGAGTTTCGGCAAAATCACGTCTTCCTCCGCCGAGGGCAGGTGGAAGAGGCACCTGCCCACCCCCAGGTTCTCGAAGGCGCGCAACTGCTCGATATCCGGGGGCGCGAAGAAGATGGTGACGGGAATGGGCGCGCGCCCCGCCTTGGCGGCCATTTCCTGAAGCTCGCGGATTCGCGGCGAGAGGTCCAGACCCCCGCGCGGCAACGGCATCCACTCATCCCCGTAGCGCACCACGCGATCCAGCGTCCTCGCCCCGTTTCCGCCCACGAATATCGGCGGGTGCGGCTTCTGCACCGGCTTGGGCCAGGACCAGATGCGCTCGAAATCCACGAAATCCCCGTGGTAGCTGGCCTCGTCTTCCGTCCAGATGGCCTTCATGGCCTCGATGCGCTCACGCAGGACGATCCAGCGCTTCTCGTAGATCGTTCCGTGGTTTTCCATCTCCTCGCGGTTCCAGCCGCCGCCTACCCCGAAGAGCACGCGGCCGTTCGAGATATGATCGAGCGTGGCCACCTCGTTGGCGAGGGTGATGGGGTCGCGCTCGATGACGAGGCATATACCCGTGCCCAGCATGATTTTTTCCGTCGCCGCCGCCGCGGCGCCTAACGCCACGAAAAGATCGAGCGAGTGCGAGTATTCCTTCGGGAGTTCCGCGCCGCCGGGCCAGGGGGTTTTTCTGCTCGCCGGAATGTGGGTGTGCTCCGGGAAGAAGATGGACTCGAAGCCCCGCTCTTCCGCCTCTTTGGCGACCCGGTGCGGGGCGATGGAATAATCGGTCGGGAAAATCGCGACGCCGAATTTCATGATCTGCTCTCCTGGTTCTGGCTGGTGAATGATTCGCCGATAATTTCTATCTCATGCCCAGGGGGTTGGGTTTTTGTCCCTCGGGGATGATGGGGTCGTAGGTAAAGTCTCTCGTCTTCTCTTCGAACTCCTCGCGCACCTGCTTGAGTACGTTCTCATCGGTGATGAGCTCGAGCGCGGTGGCCGCCATGGTCTTGGCGGCGGTCATCATGCCTTTTTCGCCGATTTCCATGCCGTACTGCTGCGTAGCGAGCCATGAGTGCCCCGGCGTCCCCGGCGCGTGGCAGGTGACCATCAGGTTCCCCAGGGGCGTGAGCCAGCTCACGTTGCCGCGCTCGTTGCTCGGGCGGATGTCCGCCGGGTCGAGAGGCGAGACATCCTCCGAGAGCGGCTCCTCGTAGCCCAGATTCCGGGCGAATTCCTTCGCTTCCTCCGTATAGGAGTGCGCGCCCACGAATTCGAGGTTTCGCTGCACGCAGTGGGCGAGGGCGCTGTTGGGAAGATTCTCGTACACGGCGGTGAGGAGGGTCTCCTTCATCGTGGTGCCCGAGGCCAGCGCGCCGGCCTTCGCGCAGTTTCGCACGCGCTCGCTCAGCTCGTTGACCATCGCCCGCTTGGGCGCGCGGACGTAGTACCACACGCGCGAGTAGGAGGGCACGACGTTGGGAGCCACCCCGCCGTCGGTGATGACGTAGTGGATCTTGACCGGCTCGATGACGTGCTCGCGCATCATGTTGACGCCGTAGTTCATGATTTCCACGCCGTCGAGCGCGCTTCTTCCGTTCCACGGGTCGCGGGCCGAGTGGGCCGTTTCGCCGTAGAATTCGAAGACGATGGAGTCCATGGCATTGGTGCTGCCGCCCCGGGTGAAGTTCTTCTCGCCGGGATGCCAGGTGACGGCCGCGTCGAGCCCGTCGAAAGCGCCGTCGCGCGCCATGTATACCTTGCCCTCCAGGGTCTCCTCCGCCGGGCAGCCATAGCACACGACCCGGCCCTTCGTTCCCGATTCTTGCAATGCGCGCGCCGCGCCAATCGCCGCGTAGGCGCTGGCCGTGCCGAAGAGGTTGTGCCCGCAGCCGTGGCCCTGTTTCTCGTGGGAATCGCCGCAGTGGGGCAGCGCGTCGTATTCCCCGAGAATCCCCACGGCGGGGCCGCTGTCGCCCCACCGCGCGATGAAGGCGGTGGGGAGGTCGCCCACGCCGCGCTGCACCTCGAACCCGTGCTGCTCGAGCGCGTCTTCGAGCAGTTCGGCGGACTTGAATTCCTCCAGGGCGATTTCCGCGAAGTTCCAGATTTCGCGGGCGATCTCGCGCGCCTCGCCCGCCTGGCCGTCGAGGTAGTCGACGGCGTGTCGTCTGAGATCGTCCATGTCTTCCTCCAGGTGGTGATGCGGATGCCGGCTGATTGGATGGGGCGATTATAGCCCAGACAAGGCGCTTCGTATATGTCGAACCCGACCGGGGAGGGGCTGTTGAAAAACCCCTGGTATTATGATCGAATGGATGCACCCCCACTC
>VXPH01000126.1 GCA_009839615.1 Nitrospinota bacterium | reverse complement strand
CTTCGGCGTTGCAGACGGTGAGGACGTCCGCATCCGGGCCGAAGCCGAAATCGCCCGGCATCGGCGCCCAGGGGCTTTGCTCCTCGTTCTCCCGGACGCAGTAGGTGAACTTGGAAGGGCTGCCGAAGGTGCTCATGTCCGAAATGCCGGGGATTCCGCCGCCCAGGTTCATCATGATGAGCCTTATCGCGCGGCCGATGGCGGCGTTCGCCCGGAAGCCGGGGCCGAAGCATCCCGAACCCCCGTGAACGCCGATCTCCCGGGCGTAGGGACCGTTCAGTATCAGCAAAGGCCCGCCGGTGAACATGGTGGCCTGAATGCCCACAAGGTTGAAGCGCTCGACGAGCATGGCCTCAATGGCTCCCAGCACCACGGGCAGGTATTCGGGTTTGCATCCCGCCATCAGGGCATGAAGGGCGACGTTCTCCACCGTCGCCGTGTTCAGCGAGGGCGGCACGTCCCCCAGCACTTCGGCGGGGTCCCGGCCTGTGCCGGCCAGCATCCGGGCGAGGCGCTCGGGCGTGGGCGTCACCACGGGCAGCCCGTCCGACCAGGGCATCTCGAAGAAATACTCGAAAGGGTCTTGCGTTTCGTTCATCGTGTGTCCTTACAGGGTGAGATTGTAGAACTTTCTCGCGTTCTCGAACGACACCTTGCGGATCGCTTCATCCGGGAGGCCTGCGTTCCGCATGGCGCGCAGCGTCTTGGGAACCGAGAGGATGTCGATGGGCCGGTAGCCCAGGTGGTCGGAGTTGAGCATGATCCGGTCCGGCCCGAACCGCTCCACCCACTCGATGACCTGCGCGGGCTGCAAGGGCCTGAGCGCGCTGCCGATGCTGACAGCGCACATGGCGCGCGTGTGCTCGTGGATATGTTCGACCGTCGTGGCGTCGGTGTGATCGACGGCGACTTTGGCTTCATCGAAGCCGGTCTTGCGGATGATTTCGAGGTCCTTCTGCATGTAGTGGAGCCGGATCTGCTCGGGCGGCACGTCCGCCTGCACGGCGACGTTGCCGAGAAAATCCTTGCTCTTCTTGGGCGTCGGCGTGTGCAGGATGATGGGCTTGTCGTATTTCTTCGCGAGTTCCGCCTGGGCTTCGAGGCAGGCGGTCTGTTCTTCCATCGGCCAGGTGAGGGAGAAATACTGCGTGGGGTCGAGGCCGATCTCGCCCAGGGCGACGACGCTTTCGTCTTCGAGAAAACCGGGCATCTCCTCCAGCAGATTCTCCCAGTCGCTCACCCGCGTCATCGAACTGATGCCGACCGCGCAGCGGATCTGGATGAAGTGCTGCACCTCGAGAGCCCGGATCATCTCGATCGGCCCTTCCCAGAAGCGCATGATGTCGTCGTAACCCGGCGCTTCGTCCCACACCTCGCGGTAGAGGTGGGGGTTGCCGCAGGAGAGCACCGCCGCGCGCATGCCCGTGGTGCCGAGCAGTTCCCACTCGTCCCAGTTCAGGGCGTGCATGTGGTTGTGGCTGTCGATGTATTCGCCGAACACCGGAACCTCTCCGCAAACTGGATGATTGGAAAGTCAACCTATCCGCATGGACACCGACGGTCAAGGGGGAGGGTGAGAACAGGGTGCGGCGGGCCGGAGAGAACCCCCCATAAAAACCAAACGCCGAAGAAACCTTTCCCGGGCATTCGAAGGGTCTCGATTCTTGGTGCGCGTGGCAGGAGTCGAACCTGCGACTTCCTGCTCCGGAGGCAGGCGCTCTATCCTCTGAGCTACACGCGCATAATTATCGAAGATTCAGACGCCTCACCCCTATAACATGGAGTGCGTGCCGTCGCACATGGGCGCGTTGCCCGTCTGCTTGCAGCCGCAAAAGGCGCAGGTCTTGCCCGCCTGCACGTCGAGCACGATGGGGCGGAACTCCGATCCCCTGTGCGAGCCGTCGCAGAAAGGCTGCGTTTTGCTCATGCCGCACGCGCACCAGGCGACTTTTTCGTCTTTTTCCGGTTTATAGATATAGGGCGCTTTCTGGGCCACCTGGGGTTCGGCCATCGGTTCTTTCTCCTTTGTCTCGATGCGGTAGGCGATATGAGTTCGATTCGCTATTCTAGTCCGAATCTCCGCCCTTGAAAAGGAAGTCCCATGCCCGCATACACGCCTGCGCGTCTTCTTCGCATACTGGAGCAGACCTATCCCGACGCGCGCTGCGCGCTCGACTACCGGAATCCGCTCGAACTGTTGATCGCGACGATACTATCGGCCCAGTGCACGGATGAGCGGGTGAACATGGTCACCCCGGCTCTTTTTGAGCGCTATTCCGACGCCGCCTCGTTTGCGGAAGCTGAACCCGCAGAGCTGGAAGAGTTGATCCACTCCTGTGGATTCTACCGCCAGAAGGCGAAGTCCATCCGCGCGTGCTGCCGCCGCCTGGTGGAGGAATACGGCGGCGAGGTACCCGCCGGGATGGAGCATCTGGTGACGCTGCCCGGCGTGGGGCGCAAGACGGCCAACGTCGTCTTGAACGAGGTCTTTGGCCAACCCGCCATCGCCGTGGATACGCACGTTCTGCGCACCGCGAACCGGCTGGGGTGGATATCGACGCGCGACCCTGTGAAGGCCGAGTTCCAGCTTCTGGACGCCGTTCCGAAGAAATGGTGGGGGCGCGTCACGCTTTTGCTGATTTACCACGGGCGAAACTGCTGTTCGGCGCGAAAGCCCCTGTGCGCGGATTGCACGATCCTGAAAGGCTGTCCGCATGGACAGGAGGCGCTTTCCGTCTGATGGTTTTTGGAAATCTGCGCTTTCGACTGGACAATTCAAATTCCCTGTCCTTATAATCGCTTATCTTTTCATCCGCTTTTGAGGCTTAGCCCGCAATCCGGAGGTTATCCATGGCCAATGGCGCAGCCGTCGGCACCGACACGATTCTCGAACTGAGAGACCTGCACACCTACTTCCATACGCCCGAGGGTACGGTGCGTGCCGTGGACGGCGTGAGCTACAGCCTCAAAGCGGGCGAGACGCTCGGCGTCGTGGGCGAGTCGGGGTGCGGCAAGACGGTGACGGCGCTTTCGGTGCTTCGCCTCGTCCCCGAGCCGCCGGGCGAGATATTCGGCGACGGTATCATCTTCGAGGGCCGCGACCTGACGAAGCTCGACACGAAGGAGTTGCGCGAGATACGCGGCAACCACATCTCGATGATCTTCCAGGAGCCGATGACCAGCCTGAACCCGGTGTTCACCGTTGGTTTCCAGATCGCCGAAGCCGTCATGCTCCACCAGGGGATGACGAAAAAAGACGCGATGGACAAGGCCGCCGAGATGCTCGACCTGGTCGGCATCCCCCTGCCGCGCCAGCGCGTGCGGGAATACCCCCACCAGCTCTCGGGCGGCATGCGGCAGCGCGCGATGATCGCCATGGCGCTCTCGTGCAACCCGAAAATTCTCCTGGCGGATGAGCCGACCACGGCCCTCGACGTGACCATCCAGGCGCAGATACTGGACCTCATGGTGAAGCTCCAGGAAGAGCTCGGAACGGCCGTCATCCTCATCACGCACGACCTGGGCCTCGTGGCCGAGACGTGCAAGCGCGTGGTCGTCATGTACGCCGGCAAGGTGGTCGAGGAGGCGCCGACCGAGGAGATATTCGGCAACCCGCTCCACCCCTACACCCGGGGGCTGCTCAACTCGATTCCCAAACTCAACACCGCCAATCCCGGCCAGAAGATTCGACTGGAGGAGATCAAGGGCATCGTGCCCAGCCTGAACCGCCTGCCGACGGGCTGCAGCTTCAACCCGAGGTGCCCGGAGGTGAAGTCGATGTGCCTGGAGCACGAACCCGAACTCAAAGAGGTATCTCCCGGACACTTCGTCCGCTGCCTGCTGTATTAGAGCCGAATTTCCCGCCCGAGGCCTCTGGAATCATTTTCTCTTCTCCTCTTGGAGAAAATGTGGATTTTGGGATATAGTCGCCTTTCTGTGGACGCATGTGTTCGCACCGATTGACCTGATTTTGAATACCACGCGCGCGGCCGGCGGCGGGCATCCTGAGCAATAAACCCGATTGTGGATTCGCCTTTTTCGGCTGCAGCGACTGCAAAGGCAGGAAAGGAAACGCATACATGTCGCCGATTCGCATCGCCATCGCCGGCGTAGGGAACTGCGCGAGTTCCCTGCTCCAGGGCATCGAGTATTACCGCCACCATCCCGAGGAAGAGTTGGGTCTCATGCACCGGGACCTGGGCGGCTACGGGCCGGAGGATATCGAGGTCGTGGCGGCTTTCGATATCGACGTCCGCAAGGTGGGCCAGCCGCTGCACGTCGCGGCCTTCGCCAAGCCCAACTGCACGAAGACCATCTGGGAGAACCTGCCCGACTACGGCGTGAACGTGCGGATGGGCCCCATACTCGACGGCGTGGCGTCCCACATGGCGGAATACGCTTCGGATCGCTCTTTTCTGCCCGCAGAGGCGGAGCCCTGCGACGTGGCGGCGGAGCTTCGCGAGAGCGGCGCGGAAATTTTATTGAACTTCATGCCGGTGGGTTCCGAGCAGGCGGCGCGCCATTACGCGGAAGCCGCGCTCGCGGCGGGCGTTTCCTTCATCAACTGCATGCCCGTCTTCATCGTCTCGGACCCCGAATGGGCGGCGCGCTTCACCGAGGCGGGGATTCCCGTGGTGGGAGACGACGTGAAGGCCCAGCTCGGCGCCACCATCCTGCACCGCACGCTCGCCAGACTCTGCGCGGACAGGGGCGTGAAGCTCAAGCGCACCTACCAGCTGAACACGGGCGGAAACACGGATTTCCTGAATATGCTGGAGCGCTCGCGCCTGAAATCGAAGAAAATCTCGAAAACGGACGCCGTACAGAGCCAGTTGCCTGAACCTCTCGATTCGGACGACATCCACATCGGCCCCTCGGACTACGTGCCCTGGCAGGACGACAACAAGATATGCTTCCTGAGAATCGAGGCGGAAGGCTTTGGCGGCGTGCCGCTCGAAATCGAGGCGCGCCTCTCGGTGGAGGATTCCCCCAACTCGGGCGGCGTCGTCATCGACGCGGTTCGCCTCGCGCGTATCGCGCGCGACAGGGGCGAGGCGGGGCCGCTCTACCCGGTGAGTGCTTACCTGATGAAACACCCCCCCGTGCAGGTGCCCGATTCCGTCTCGCACATGATGATCGACGAGTTCATCGCGGGCGACCTGCGCGCGAGCGATCAGGTCGAGTTCAACGGAAACGGCCTGCCCGCGAGGTATGACCACAAATAGCTCTCAGGCTTGAAAACACTCGGCCCCCGGGTTTGACGTCCGGGGGTTTATGTTTGACCTGGCGCGCGCATCACCCCCCGCCGTAAGTCTCTCCTGCGCGCTCCGAGAGCTCTATCCGCACGTCCTCCGGTCCCCGAATGTAGGCCGTCGTTCTGCCTCCCATGCCCGATGGCGATGGGTCGCGGATGAAGTCCGCGCCGGCCGCCTTCATCTGGGTGGCGAGGCCGTGGATGTCGTCCACGGCGAAGGAGAAGTGATCCAGACCCATCACGGCGTCCGCGTGGTTCTCACCGATGCGCTCGCCCGGGCGCACGCCTCTTAGAAACAGCCTGGCCTCCCCGACGCGGACGACGGCGTTGGGCGCGCCGTGGAAATTCTCCTCGCGGTAGATGACCTCGCCGCCGAATATCTTTTCGAAAAAGGCGACCATCCCCTCCAAGTCCCTGCAGATGATGTGCACGTGATCGAACGATAAGCGCATTCGCTCCCCCTTTGCATGAGCGGCTGAAAACTGGTCTTTGAATTCGCGCCAATGTCGCCCGTCCGGGGGCGTGTGGTCAATCGCTCCCATCGTGTAGAATGATGCGCCTGAAAAGGAGGTATGCATGGCCGGAACCCGGAAAGTGCCCACAAGCTGGAAGACGGGGCTTCAGCGCGTGGCCCGGGGCGTTTACGCCTACATCCAGGCGGGCGGGCTGAACGTCTCGAACGCGGGTCTCATCGTGGGGGACGACGAGGCGCTCGTCGTCGACGCGCTCTACGTGCGGCCCATGACGCAGGCCTTTCAGGAATCGATCCGGCGGGCGACCGGAAAGCCCGTGCGCAAGATCGTCTGCACCCACCACCATGCGGACCACACCTTGGGCCTCGTCTGGTTCGATCGAGACATCCCCGTCATCGCGCACCGCTACATGCGCGAGCGGATGTTGGAGACGGGCCTCGACCTCGCGCACTACAGGGGTGTGAACCCCGAATACGCGGGCGAACTCAAAAGGCTTAAGCAACGCTTTCCAGACGTTACTTTTGAGGGGGGCATAACGCTGCGCCTGGGCAAGCGCGTCGTGGAACTCCACCACCTGGGACACGCGCATTCCAAGGGCGACACCATCGTTTATCTGCCCGAAGAACGCGTCCTCTTCACCGGCGACATCTGCTTCCACTACGTGACGCCCGCCACCTTCGACGCCCACGTGGGCGGGTGGATACGGATAGCTGAGAAGATACTCAAAACCTTCCCGGTCGATACGGTCGTCCCGGGCCACGGGCCGCTGGGCGATATGAGCGCGCTCGAGAAAACTTTAGGGTATCTCCGTCTCGTGCGCCGGGAAGCGCGAAAGCGTTTCAAGGAGGGAGTGCCGCCCAGGCGCGCCGCGCGCGAGATTCCCTTGGGCGAATATGCGGACTGGATGAAGCCGGACCGCGTCGAGCAGGCCGTGATGAAGCTCTACAACGAATTCCGGGGCAAGGGCGAGCAGGGAATATCGCTCCACGACGCGCGGGGAGGTTGAGGAGAACGCATGCCCGAGAACTACGATCAACGGCGAAGCCGCTGCATGCTCGATCAGTCATCGAACACGCAAAACCCCGTCCACCTCATCCTGAGAAGCCCCTACGCGCTCAAGACCGAATATGCGGGAGAACACGAAGACGTGCGCGCCCTGCTCGATGCCTATAACGCCCTGGCCGCGCAAGATGAGCCCGCCGCCGATGCGCGCGAAACCCTCGCGCAGCAGACCGATGCGCTCGCCACGCACTACGCCGCCGGGCACATGTCCGCCCTCGCTGAACACCTCTCCTTCCTCGTCGAACTCCTGCGGGGGTACTACCCCATCCGGCCGGTGGTGGACGCGGCGGAGCTTGAGGAGATTTCATAGAAAAACCCCCAGGACATAATGCCCCGGGGGTCTTTGTTAGCTGAACTTTGTTACTTCGCTACATCTGCTCCCTTATCTGCCTTTCTCCCATCAATGCCCGTTGGCGGCGGCGCCGGCGGGCGCTTCCGTGAGCCCGCAGAAGAACTCGTAGTCGATAAGCTCGGTGATGGAGGGGCTGTCCCCGCATACGGGGCAAGCCGGGTCGCGCCTGATCTTGAGCGTCCGGAACTGCGACTTGAGCGCGTCGTACATCAGCAGCTTACCGATGAGCGGTTCCCCGAAGCCCACGATGAGCTTGGCCGTCTCCGTCGCCTGGATGGAGCCCATGGTGCCGCACAGCGCGCCGAGCACGCCCGCGTCCTGGCAGGAGGGCACCATGCCGGGAGGCGGGGGTTCGGGGTAGAGGCAGCGGTAGCAGGGGCCGCCCACTGCAGGATGATAGACGGTGGCCTGGCCCTCGAACTTGAAGATGGAAGCGTCGACGATGGGCTTTCCGAGAAAGACCGCCGCGTCGTTCACGAGGTAGCGCGTCGGGAAGTTGTCCGCCCCGTTCACGATGACGTCGTAGTCCTTGAGAATATCGAGCGCGTTGTCGCGGTTGAGCCTTTCCTCGTGCGCGATGACGTTCACGTCGGGGTTGAGCGCGGTGAGGGTGGCCGCCGCGCTCTCGACCTTGGAGGTGCCCACGCGGTCGTTCGTGTGGACAATCTGGCGCTGTAAGTTGCTCATGTCCACGACGTCCAAATCCACGATGCCGATGTTGCCCACGCCCATGGCCGTCAGGTACAGCCCGGTGGGAGAACCCAGCCCGCCCGCGCCTATGAGGACGACCTTGGCGTCCAGCAGTTTCGCTTGGCCCTTTTCCCCGATCTGGGAGAGCAGGAAGTGGCGGCTGTAGCGGTTCAGTTGCTCCGCGCTCATCTGCTTGTCCACCTGCACGGGAAAGCCCAGGTCTTTCCACTTCCCGTAGCCGCCCGCCATGGATTTCACGTTCTGATAGCCCATGGACTGGAGCACCTGGCCCGCGAGCAGCGAGCGCACGCCGCCCGCGCAATAGGCGACGATGGGCGTCGTCCTGTCGGGAACGACCTGCTCGATCTTGAGTTCCAGGAACCCGCGGCTCACGTGCTCGGCGCCCGGCAGGTAGCCGCCCCGGAACTCGTCGGGTTCGCGCACGTCGATGAGCGCCACCTCGGCGCCCGAATCGACGGTGTGCTTCACTTCTTCCGCCGTGATCTCAGGAACATCGCCCCGCGCGGCATCGAGCAGGTCTCGTCCTGTTTTCGACATTTCTCGATCTCCTTTGCTCCCAGCGTTCGCTGAAAAGGGATATGGGATGAAAGAATCGTATCGCGTAAGTTGCCTCCGCGAAAGAGCGCGCATCGCACGCCCATAATTCTTTCGAATACTAAACTAAATTACTCAAGAATTGCAAGTCCGCCCCGCGCGCTAGCTCATACCTGCGCCTTTTTCGAAAAACTCCAGGATGGCGTTCTGGTCCGCACCCCCGTGTCCCAGGGCGGCAGCGCCCATATAGACCTGCCGCGCCATCGTCCCCAGCGGAATCGGCGTACCGACGCCGTCGGCCATCGCCGCGATGATGCGCAGGTCCTTGAGCATCAGGTTTACCGTGAAGGTGGGCGTGTAGTCCTTGGCGATCATGGGCGAGGCCTTGTATTCGAGAATCTTTGGAATCACGCTCGCTTTCAGAAACTCGACCATCTGCTCGGGGTCGAGGCCCCCTTTCGTCCCCATGGTCAGCGCCTCGGCGATGGCGGAGATGTGGATCGCGAAGATGTGGTTCGTCACCAGCTTCATCTGGAGACCCGCGCCGTTCGGGCCGAAATAGTGAATCGAGGCGCTGAAGGCTTCAAGCACGTCGCGGTGGGCATCGAGCGAGGCCTCATCGCCCCCCGCCATGATGGCGAGGGTTCCCGCTTTCGCGTGGGGCACGCTCCCGCTCACGGGGGTGTCCAGAAGCTGAACGCCTCGGCTTTTCGCCTCCGACGCCAACTCCTGGCTGCCCTCGACAGTGAGAGTCGACAAGTCGAAGCATACCGCGCCTTCGGTGGCCGTGGGGAGCGCGCCCGTCTCGCCGAGGTATGCCTCGCGCGCGTGTTCGACTTCAGGCACCGAACTGCAGATGACTTCCGCCCCCGTGGCGGCTTCCGCCGCCGTCTCGAAGACCGTGAGGCCCGCCGCGGCCGCCCGCTCGCGCGCGGCGGGAACGGGGTCGTAGCCTCGAACCTCGAAACCCGCCTTCACCAGATTTTCCGACATGCCCGAACCCATGTTGCCCAGGCCCAGAAAAGCAACCACTTTCGCCATTTCGCATCACTCCTGTTGAATATGGCGTCGCGCGACGCCCACGCTTGCGAATCGGTGGACAGGCAAATACCGCAAAAAATCAGGAGGGGCTTCTCCAGTCTCGTGTGTGGATATCTGTCTGCCCCTATGAAATTATTTTCTTTTCGGCTTCACTCCCATTGCGTTCAGGAAAGCCTCGAAAACGGCGTTCAGGTCCGCGTGTTCGAGGCCGAGCGCCATGGCGGAGGTGTGCTGCTGCCGCGCGGCGGCGCCAATGGGGACGGGCACGCCTAGATCGTTCGCTTCGTTGACGCTGATTCCCATGTCCTTGTAGCTGAGTCCCAAGTGCCCGATGACGTTGGAATAATCGCGTGCCGCCATATCCGGGCCTTTGTAGTGCATCAGGTCCGGAATCACGCTCCCCTGCAGGAACTTCATCATTTTCCGGGCTGTCAGCCCCGCCTTCACCCCGAACGCCAGGCCCTCGGCCATGCCGGCGTGCTGGATGAAGACGATGTGGTTCGACACCAGTTTCATGAGCAGGCCGTTGCCGGATTTCCCCATGTAGGTGACCGACTTGCTGAAGGCGTCGAGTACGTCGCGGTGTTCCTTGAGGGCGGCCTCGTCTCCGCCCACGATGGCGGAGATTCCCTTTCGCTCCAGATGCGGAACGCTTCCGAGTACGGGCGCGTCCAGAAAGGCGATTCTCTTCTTTTTGGCTTCTGCGGCGATCTCCTTAGCCAGAGCGACGCTGCTCGTCGAAAGCTCGAAGCAGACGGCGCCGCGCCTCGCCGTTTCGAGCACGCCCTTAGGACCTAAGTAGACGTTTTGCACAACGGCGGGAGAGGGGAGCGAACTGCACACCACGTCTGTGCCCTTGACGGCCGCTGTGACGGTTCTGGCGGTATTGGCGCCGTTTTTCTTCGCGGCAGCGAGGGCTTTGGGAGCAGGGTCGTAGCCGGTGACGTCGAACCCTGCATCGACGAGGTGCTTCGCCATCAACCCGCCCATGCGGCCCAGGCCTAAAAATGCGATTTTTTTCTTTATCTTGCGCGCCATATCTTCAGATTCCTGAAATCGAATGCGCCATTGCACGCCTTCCATTTGGGCGATTCTTATGCCTTGATAAGATTCACTTTCTCTTTGGCCTCGTACCCATGGCGTTCAGGAAGGCTTCGAAGACCGCGTTGAAATCCGCATTTTCGAGCCCAAGCGCCATGGCGGAAGTGTATTGTTGCCGCGCGGCGGCGCCCAGGGGGACGGGGGCGCCCAGATCGTTCGCCTCGTTGATGCTGAGCCCCAAATCCTTGAAGCTGATGCCCAAGTTCGCGATGACGTCGGAATAATCGCGCGCCGCCATCGTCGTGCCCTTGTAGTGGATGAGAAGGGGAATCACGCTGTTCTGTAAAAATTTCATCATCCTGGGGGCTGTCAGCCCTGCTTTCATCCCGAACGCCAGACCCTCGGCCATGCCGGAGTGGTGGATGTTCAGGATGTGGTTCGTCACTAGTTTCATGATCAGGCCGTTGCCGGATTTCCCCATGTAGGTGATGGATTTGCTGAAGGCGTCGAGCACGTCGCGGTGTTCCTTGAGCGCGGCCGGGTCTCCGCCCACGATGGCGGCGACTTCCTTGCGCTCGAGGTGAGGAATGCTTCCGCTCACGGGCGCGTCCAGAAAGGCGATTCTCTTCTTTTTGGTTGCTTCTGCGATCTCCTTCGCCAGACTGACGGTGCTCGTCGAAAGCTCAAAGCAGACCGCGCCGCGCCGCGCCGTTTCGAGCACGCCTTTTGGTCCCAGATAGACGCTCCTGACGACGGCGGGCGAGGGGAGCGAGCTGCATACCACGTCGGCGCCCTTAACGGCCGCCGCGACGGTTCTGGCGGTTTTGGCCCCGTTTTTCTTGGCCGCCGATATGGCCTGAGGCGCGGGATCGTAGCCCGTGACGGGAAAGCCGGCGTCGACTAGGTGCTTCGTCATCAGCCCGCCCATGCGGCCCAGACCCAGGAATGCGATTTTTTTCGTTGCCTTGCGCGCCATTTTTCTCTCCTATCTTTCGATCCCGAGCAGCTTCAGGGGATTTTCCACGAGTATTCTTTCACGAACGCTCTCATCCGGCGCCCAGTCGAGCAGTTGATCCAGCAAGTCGCCGTCGTTCGGCATCGGTATCTTGCAAGCGGGATGCGGCCAGTCCGTACCCCAGATGATGCGCTCGGGGGCCGCCTCGATGAGCGCTTGGGCGATGGGGTCCACATCCGTATAAGGTGTACGCTCAAGGCCCGTGATGCGGTAGGCGCCCGTGAGCTTCACCCAGGTTCGGCCCTCTTTGAGCAAATCCATGAATTCCCGGAGCGGGTCCAGACCCTCGGGCGCCGGGACGTAGCCCATGTGCCCGAAAACGCTGTGCACGGGGAGGGAGGAGAAAGTTTTCCGCAAATCGGGGAACTCATGGACGTGGATGAGGAACTCCATGTGCCAGCCCATGTCCTCGATGCGCTCGCCCATCGCCTGAACGTCTGCGAACGAAGCAAAGGGGTTCCCGCCCTTGTCCGCCAGGTTGATGCGCAAGCCGCGAACGCCCTCGTCGTGGAGGCGCGTCAACTCCGCCTCGCTCACCTCCCTGTCCACGGAGGCCACGCCCATGAGCCGTCCGCCGGAGCGGGCCATGGCGTCCAGCATGGCGGTGTTGTCGACCCCGTAGACGCTGGGCTGGGTGAGAACGCCGCGCGCCACCCCGAGTGTGCGGTGGAGGGTTTCGTAGGCATCGAGCAGGGCGTCGGGAGGCGTGTAGCCCCTTTTCGGGGAGTAGGCGTACTTGCTCTCGGGACCGAATATGTGTCCGTGGGTGTCCCAGGCGCCGGGGGGGAGCTTGAAGCGGGGCGCTCTGGGATGGGGATCAGGCGGCGGGCAGGGAAGCATATCCGGCATTCCGTTTCTCCCTAATGGAGGTCGCCCTCGCGGCCATAGAGCTTGTGACGCGGCCTGCCCGCGAGAATCTCCGCCTTTCCCCAGTCCGTGACGGCGCGGAAGGCATCGCTCCTGATGAAGGCCATGAAGTCTTCCTGCGCCTCCCACTCCGAGAGAATGGTGTAGGAATTCGGGTTTTTCACCTGCTGATACAAAAGGCTTTGCACGTGGCCGGACTGACCTTCGAGGGCGCCGGCCACGGCTTCGAATTTCTCCTCGAACTCCTTCTCCTTGCCCGGGAGCACTTCGTAATACATCCCTACGGTGATCATGTTTCACTCCTTGCGTGTTGCTGATGAATCATCCTAGATATTCGCGCTCCCACGCCTGGACTTCCGAAATGCCCAGGGCGTCGTTGTATTCCTGAAAAGTGGCCATCATCCCGCGCGCCGCGCGCGTGGAGCCTTCTTCCTTTAATATCCGCAGCACGTCGTTCACCGCTTTCAAATACGTGCAGCGCACGATGCCCGGGTAGATGATGACGCCGAAGCCGAGTCCTCCGAGTTCCTCCACGCTGAGGGCCGCCTCGCGCCTCGATTCATCCAGCGTGGTGACGTGGGACGGGGGAACCTCGGCCCCGATTTTCCGGAGTTCTTCCTCCGTACCCTCCACTTCGATGAACGTAAGGTCGGCCCCTGCCTCCTTATAGGCGACGGCCCTGCGGATCGCCTCGTCGAGTCCGTGGTCGGCGGCGGCGTCCGTGCGGGCGAGGATGAGGAAATTCTCGCTCTGCCGTGTATCGAGGGCCGCCTTGAGCTTGCCGAGTTGCTCTTCCAGGGAGATGACGGGAATCGAGCCGGGCAGGAAGCCGCATTTTTTTGGAGTTACCTGGTCCTCGATCTGAATGCAGGCGACGCCCGCCGATTCCATTTCACGGACGGTGCGGACCATGTTCACGGCGTTGCCGTATCCGGTGTCGGCGTCCGCGATGAGGGGGATCGAAGTCGCCTGAACGATGTTCCGGCAGACGTCGGCCACCTCGCGGAGCGTCATGAAGCCCACGTCGGGTTTGCCGAGGAGCGCCGCCGAGGCGCCGTTGCCCGTCAGATAGTTCACCTCGAATCCCGCCTGCTCCACCATGCGCGCGCTAAAAGCGTCGATGCAGGCGGGAGCGAGCACGGGTCGGTTTTCTTCCAACAGCGCCCGGAGGCGCGCACCACGATCGTTCATGGCGTTATCCCTCGAATGAGTGGAGATCAAGTTATCCGGAAGTTCTCCCACCCCCGGCCCTGTGTCAAGTGAGCCTTGTGTTCCGCGTGGTTCCGGGGATAGAGTAGTCCTTGCCTCCACGAAAAGTACAGGGTCCACACTCCATGCCCCCAAAGCGCTCCCTTAGAGCCGAGTCTGAAGAGATGACGGCCCTCGCCCGCGCCGTCGAGCGTTCGCTGG
The DNA here is from genome assembly GCA_009839615.1 of Nitrospinota bacterium. GTDB lineage: Bacteria > UBA8248 > UBA8248 > UBA8248 > UBA8248 > Bin107. The sequence continues at coordinate 10,898 of VXPH01000126.1, read as the reverse complement.
CGGAAGGCAGGAGGGGTCTCCATCACCTGAGCACGCCTCTCGGTCGCGCCAATTATCTGCGCAAAGCAGAGGTCGTGAAAAATCTGAAACCGGACGGCGGCAGGTTGCTGGATTGGGGATGCGGCTACGGGCAAATGTCTTATCTGCTGAGAAACCGGGGATTCGAGGTCGTTCCTTATACCATTGAGGCGGAAGAACCCTCTCCTTCGAATTTGTTTCTCCGTGAACAAGACCTCGATGTCGTTTGCGGTGAGGACCCCGTCCGGCTTCCATTCGAGGATGGATCGTTCGACTTCGTTTTGTCCTGCGGCGTTCTGGAGCATGTGGAAGACGAGAGCGGTTCGCTCGCTGAAATACGGCGCATCCTGCGCCCCGGAGGGATGTTCGTCGTGATGATGCTTCCCAACGAATGGAGTTATGCGGAGTTCATGGCGAGAAACATCTTCAAAACAAGCGATCACGACCGGCTCTATTCCGTAAAAAAGATGCGCCGTCTCCTCGCCCGATTCGGATTCCGGGCGGTCGAGACGTGGTACTCGAATATCCTCCCGAAGAATTTCACCCCTTTCCCGGAGGCGTTCAGGCAATCGCTCGGAGCGCATCCGCATATATGGTTGAGGGTCGAGGCCTGGCTATCCAAAATTCCTCCTGTCTGCTGGTTCAGCGGGGTGGTTGAAGGCGCCTTCGTGCGCCTGTCGTGAGGATAGACTGAAAGGCGGACTCGGCCCGTGTGACCCTTGAACCCCATCGTGGGTGGAAGTCTTGATTGCCTGAAAGATGCCGCATGCGTCTTGCGCTTTTCTTGAGAGGCCGCTTTACTGGGATACCTGTGCTCACAGGACCCACCAATTTTCTGGAATGAGAGCAAACGGAAATTCCAGGGTTTCCGAAATATGGCAGTTGGGAAACGGGCATGACGCGAGGCATGCGCTATCAACATGGCGGGTCATCATGCGCGTTTTAATCATTTCCCGTTTCTGCGCGTCGCCGGTTTATCGGGCGAAGATCGCCGCGCTCGCCCGGCAGCCCGGATTGGAAGTTTCTCTGCTCGTACCTGCAGAGTGGAAAGAAGGCGCGCAGCTGTTCACCTGCCGGGAGGGAGAGGAAGAGGGCTACCGGATTTTCACCGGTTCTCTGATTTTCAACGGCAGGGTGGGCGGCCACGTCTACGGCAGTGGACTACGTAAGGCGCTTCAGGAAGCGCGGCCCGATATCGTCCACATGGAAGAGGAGTCATACAGTTTCGCCGCGGCCCAGGTATTGTTTTGCCTGTCCATGCTCAGAACGCGCCCGAAGTTCATCACCAACAACTCGGAGAATTTTGATATCGCTCTCCCTTGGCGCTCCCGAAAGATCGAAAAGGTCGTTTTCCGCCGCGCGGACGCCCTTTTGGTCTTTGCCCGTACCGCCCGGGCGAGGTTGTTGCGCATCGGTGCGCCGCCGCAGAAAGTGCGAACGCTCCCCCAGTTCGGCCTGGATCCGAAGCTTTTCCGTCCCCCCGAACCGGGTGAGCGCGGCAATGTGTTCAGCATCGGGTACCTCGGGAGGCTCGTTCATTCGAAAGGGGTGGATGTTCTCCTCAGAGCGCTTGCCGGCCTCTCGGGAGAGTGGAGAGCGCAGGTCGTAGGGGATGGAGATGAGCGTGAAACGCTCGAACGGCTGGCGCGCGCGCTCGGGATCGGGGATCGGGTGGAATTCGTCGGCTGGGTCGATCACTCCGACGTTCCCGGATATTTACGCAAGTGGCATGTGCTGGCGCTTCCATCGAGAATGACCGCGCACTGGAGAGAGCAATTCGGCCGGGTGCTGATCGAGGCGATGGGCTGCGGTGTGGTTCCCGTGGGAGCGGCTACGGGCGAAATCCCGCACGTCATCGGTTCGGAGGGGTTCGTATTTCCGGAAGATGATGTGGAAATTCTACAAAAAATTCTCCAGAAACTGCAGAACGAACCCCGAGAGCGCGAACGGCTGGCGCAGGCGGGCAGCAGAAGGATCCTCGAAGAATTCACCTGGGATGTGTTGGCAGATAAGACACATCGTCTCTATGAGGATATTCTGGCTCGGTGATGCGAGCGGTCTGCATGTGTCGCGGGAGTAGCATATGCAAGCGGAATTTCCGCTGGGGGGCGAAGCGCGCTATATTCTTTGATATCTGTTGGGTTGAATTTTTTTGAGAGCGCGCCATGAATAGGACGGATAACTTGGAGATGCGCGAGTCGACTCATGATGCGGCGCGTTTTATCGATAATGCCCGCTTGCGCGTGCCTCCCAAAGTAGTTGCGCCCTCGATGAGAGAGGCGCTCAGGCCGGAGCGGGGCCGAAGGACTCCCGTTTTCGAGCGCAGCTACCACTATCAGAGCCTTCCGGTGCGATGCGCGTTTCGTGCGGTTGACCTGCTGGGGGAGACTTTTGTTCGCAACACGAGAGAACGGCCTCCGGCAATTCGCCGCGTTCTGTTGATGCGCCCCGACCATATCGGCGACCTCGTCTGCACGCTGCCCGCAATCCGTGCGGTCCGCGACAGTCTGCCGGATGCGCAAATCGACCTCCTCATTCGCTCGTCCGCCCGTTCCTTGTTCCGGGAGTTCGATGAAGAATTGGGGGGGGTGGATTTCCTCGTTTTCAATGCGTCCTCGCGCGACAGGCCGAAGAGGAAGAAATTCGGCTTTCGCTCGATGCGCCGTTTGAGGCGGTTGCTAAGACTCAGAGCCGAGGAAATTGACGGGCCTTATGATCTGGCGGTGGATTTCGCGGGCGATTTTCAATCGATCATCACGGCCAGGCTCGCGGGCGTGCGCTATCTGGTCGGACGTGGAATCAGGGGATTCGGTTTCGGCCTGGATGCAGAGGTCGAAGAGTTTCCGAAACGCCACCAAGTGGAATTTAATCTTGATATGCTCGAATATGCGGGATTGGGTTCGTTTGAGACGAAAAATCCCGCGCTGACGCTCTCTGAAGAAGAGCTTGCCGAGGGGCGAGCGTGCATTGCCTCCCTGACGGAGGACCCCTCGGGCCCATTCATCGGAATTCACCCGGGCGCCGGAGGAAGGGAAAGGGTATGGAGCCCGAAACTCTACGGGGAGTTGATCAGCCGGGTTGTCTCCACGCTTCCCGCCCGGGTCCTGTTGCTGGGCGGGCCGGATGACCGGCCAATCGTCGATGCGGTACTCAAATCCATGAAGGGCGTCCGCGTCCGCGGTACCATTATAGATATGTGCGAGAAAATGCAGAACCTCCGATCGCTCATGGGGGTCATGAAGGCCTGCCGGCTGTTCATCGGCAACGACTCGGGCCCCACCCATATCGCCGCAGCGCTCGGGCTTCCCGTGATTTGCATCTTTCAGGGACCAGCCGAGCCGAGCATCTGGGGGCCGCGGGGTCCGAACGTGGTGGTGTTACGAAAACTTCCTGCATCCGAGGGTGGCGCCTGGGGGGATAGGGAGAGTCAGCAACTCGAACGCGTCTACGAAGCGGTCAAAAGATGCGTATAGGGATTGACGCCCGGATGATTTCGACGGGCGGCATCGGAACTTATCTGAGGTGTTTGCTCGCCGGGTTGAGCAGGCGTGACGACGATGCGGAATACGTGGTGTTTTTACAAGAAAAGGATATGGAAAGCTGCCCCGGTTTAGGCGTCAATTTCAGGAAACTGGCTTGTACGGCGCCTCCTTATACGCTCGCCGAACAGGTGAGGCTGCCCCGGCTCCTGGGACGGGAGCAGTTGGACCTCATACATCATCCGCATTATTTTGCTCCTTTTTTCGGCAAGACGCCCATGGTGACGACGATTCATGATTTGATCCATCAGTTGTTTCCGGCGCTTTGCCCCTCACCGCTGCATTGGCGCGCTTCGAAATGGGTGATCGCGAGAACGGCGCGGCGGGCGCGTCTGATCCTCGCCGTTTCCGAGCACACGAAAAGGGATATCGTGGAGCACGTAGGCGTCGGGGATGAAAAGATACGCGTGACGCACAATGCCCTTCCGCCCGGCTGGGAAGATGGTCGTGCGCCCATGCCTGAAGCCCTGGAAAGGCTCGGAAATGCGCCTTATTTTCTGTATGTGGGAAACCACAAACGCCACAAGAACCTGCAACTGCTGCTCGATGCCTTTGCGGATTTGCTGAAAGAGGCGGGTAGTGCTCGCCTTGTCATGACGGGTGAGCGGAAGAGCCTCGAGAGTGTTTTACGCTTTTTGGGACTCGGCGAGGAGGTGGTGTTTCTGGGACAAATGCCTCAGGAGACGCTGCCGGGTGTCTACCGCTCCGCGCTGGCGCTGGTGTTTCCCTCCCATTACGAGGGTTTTGGCTATCCTCCCCTGGAGGCCATGGCCTGCGGCGCGCCGCCGATTGTGTCGGATGCAGGAGCCTTGCCCGAAGTGGTTGGGGACGCCGGCCTGATCGTTCCGCGGGGGGATAAAGACGCCCTGCGAAACGCGATGTTGCGCGTCCTGAGGGAGCCAGTCCTGAGGGGCACACTCGCTGAAAAGTCGAAAGAGCGGGCGCGCTTTTTTCACTGGGAAAAACTCGCTGCAGAAACACAGCGCGCCTACCACGACGCCCTTTCATGTTCGTCCGGGAGGGTTCCCGCCTCTCCATCCGTCTCCAGGCCGTGAAAGTTCAGGAGTAGATATGCGAGTAGCGATTGTGCACGACTGGCTCATGGGCATGAGAGGTGGGGAGAAATGCCTCGAGGTGTTTTGCGAGATATACCCGGAAGCGGATATCTTTACGCTGTTTCACCTGCCGGGATCGGTTTCTGAGGTTATCGAGCGTCACAGTATCCATACCAGTCCCTTGCAGCGGATTCCCGGCGCCAAGCGGCGCTACCGCTACATGCTTCCCCTCATGCCGACGGCCGTACGGATGTTCCCCCTCAGGGAGTACGATTTCATTCTGTCGAGTTCGCATTGCGTTGCGAAAGGGGCGAGGGGAGATTTTGGAACCTACCACCTCAGCTATTGCCATACGCCGATGCGCTACGCTTGGAGCGGATACGAGGAATATCTCGCGTGTCTGGATGGTGCGGCCAAATGGTTTTTCCCCCGCCTCGTCGAATACCTGAGAAAATGGGACAACGAAGCCAACAGGGGAGTGCATGATTTTATCGCCAACAGCCATACGGTGGCGGAACGCATCCGCATTTTTTACGGCAGGCAGGCGGAGGTGCTCTATCCGCCGGTGGATACGGAGTTCTACTGCTCCCGAAACGAGCGCGTGTCTGATTACTACCTCATGGTCACAGCTTTCGCGCCCTATAAGCGCGTCGATGTAGCGGTCGAAGCTTTCGGGCGGCTTGGGCGTCCACTCAAGGTGGTGGGAGGGGGCCAGGATTTCGATCGCATTCGTGAGATGGGGAAACCGAACGTGGAGTTCCTCGGCTGGCAGGATGACGAAACCATTCGTGAGCTTTACGCCGGATGCCGAGCCTTCATCCTGCCGGGTGAGGAAGACTTCGGCATCACTTTGCTCGAGGCGCAGGCATGCGGTCGCCCGGTTCTCGCTCTGGGCGCGGGCGGTGCGCTCGAAACCGTCGCAGGCGTGAATGCGCAGGAATATGAAGCCCCGCCGGGCTTCACACCATGGAATGGGGCGGAGGGTGAGGGAGTTGCGCCCACGGGGATGTTTTTCTCCGGTTCGGAACCGACGTGTATCGAAGAGGCAGTCTTGGCGTTCGAGAAGATGGAGCACCGATTCTCGCCTGATGCTGCACGCAGACAAGCGGAGCGATTCGCTCGGGAGAATTTCAAAAAGGCGGCGGCGGCGCGTTTTCGGCAGGGTTGGTTGAATCACCGCGAGCGTCTGGAAAAATTTGGAGAAACATACTGAGCAATGGAATAGTATTGATATGACAAGGTTGCCTGAAGGCGCCTTGCGCGAGGAATTTTTGGCCGGACCCGACAAGGAACATCATGTCGTGTTACGTAAATACGGCCAATTGAACGCGGTTTTTCTATTCGGGGGAGACGTCATCGCGTTGATTGCGGCCTGGTTCATGGCGTATTGGCTGCGTTTCGTCGCGGAAATCGTTCCCGTTCTCTCCGGGCGCCCCGATTTCAGCGTCTATCTCGTCTCGCTTTTCGTGATACTGCTCATTTGGCTCATCGCTTCGGGTATTACGCGTTTGTATCATTACCGGGCCGGTCTTCATCACACCCAAGAGGTCATTCGGCTCACCAGCACGTTGGCTTGGACGGTACTGTTGTTCGCCCTCTTCACGTTTTTCTATCGCAAGCAGAGTTACAGCCGATTGTTGGTTGTTCTTTTCATGGTCCTCGGGCCTGTTTTTCTTTTCTCGGTCCGGCGTTTCGTCTGGTCCTTCATTCGACGCTTGAGGCGCCGGGGCGTGGACGTGCGGCGCATCCTCATCGCAGGAACAACACCCATCGCCCGACGGGTCGCCGCTCATTTGGAGACATATCGATATCTTGGCTTTCAGGTTGTGGGACACCTCTGCGAGGGAGATGCTGTCGAAGACGCGCCGGTACTCGGGAGGCTGGAGGAGGTGCGCGAAGTCGTGGCGCAAGAGAGAGTCCATGAAGTCTATGTGGCGCTTCCCCCGAATTCGCGCGCCGCGCAAGAGGAATTACTGAGCGCTCTGGCGGACTCGAGCGTCGATGTCCGTCTGGTGCCCGATATCGTCGAATACATGCGTCTGAACGCCGGGATCGAAGAACTCGACGGACTGCCGGTGATCCTCTTGTCGCAGACGCCTCTTGTCGGCTGGAATCGCTGGGTGAAGGTGGTGATGGATTATTCTCTGGGAACCCTGGCGTTGCTTGGTGTTGGCCCGCTCATGGTGGTCATTGCGCTCGTCGTGAAGTGGACGAGCCGGGGACCCGTCCTGTATCACCAGGAGAGAATGGGCCTGGACGGCGTGCGGTTTCGCATGTACAAGTTTCGCTCGATGAGAATAGATGCGGAAGCGGAATCAGGCGAGATCTGGACGAGGGAAAGCGATGAGCGGCGGACCCGGTTCGGTGCTTTCCTGAGAAAGACGAGTCTCGATGAATTGCCGCAATTGTTCAACGTGTTGCGCGGTGAAATGAGCCTCGTGGGTCCGAGACCCGAGCGTCCGGTTTTCGTGGAGAGATTCAAAGCGTCCGTTCCCGATTATATGCTGCGCCACAAGATGAAATCCGGAATAACGGGCTGGGCGCAGGTGAATGGATGGCGTGGCAATACGTCAATAGAAAAAAGAATCGAATTCGATTTACACTATATCGAGAACTGGTCCTTGGGTCTCGATTTCAAGATATTATGGCTCACCCTCTGGAAGGGGCTGATAAACAAAAATGCGTATTAGACGGCATCGTGGGTGGAGAGAATGAGCGGCATCCGAATCATCGCCGTCATACCCGCCCGCTGGGCTTCGGTGCGCTTTCCGGGAAAGCCGCTGGTTTTATTGTGCGGGCATCCCATGATTGAATATGTGTACAGACGCGCGTCGAGATCGGCATTGGTGGACTTCGTCTGCGTCGCCACCGATGATGAGCGTATCGCCGATGCGGTGCGCGGGTTCGGCGGAAACGTGCGGATGACGCGAGGCGACCATGCCAGCGGTACCGATAGGGTAGCCGAGGTCGCAGCCGTAGAAGACGCAGACGTGGTCGTGAACATACAGGGGGACGAGCCCCTGATCCATCCTGACGATATCGACGCCGGCATCAAGCCTTTGGTCGATGAAGGCGGCCTGGGGATGTCGACGCTGGCGGTAGCCTTCGATTCGCCCGAGGAGTTTCTGAACCCGAACGCCGTAAAGGTGACGAGAGGCAAGAGCGGGAATGCGCTTTATTTTTCCCGTGCCCCCATACCATATTCGAGAGATGTTTTGGTTGGGGAGGGTAAGGCGTATGAGAAAATTCTGAACAATTGGAAGGATATATCGCCAAAACCATTGAAGCATGTTGGGTTCTACGCTTACAGGAGAGAAAGTCTGTTGCGATTCGCCGGGCTGAGGCCGTCCCCGCTGGAGAAGCTGGAGCGGTTGGAACAGCTTCGCGCCCTTGAGGATGGATTGGCGATTCGTGTTGTGGAAGTCAAGAGAAATGCGGTAGGAGTGGACTGCCCCGAGGATCGGGAGCGTCTGCTGGGAGATGACGCGATGCGCTATGCGCTCGAGGAGGAAAAGGGCAGGTGGCCAAGTATATCTTCGTAACGGGAGGCGTTTTGAGTTCTCTGGGCAAGGGCCTCGCCTCCGCATCTATCGGCGCCCTCCTGGAGGCCCGCGGTCTGCGGGTAAACATTCAGAAGCTCGACCCCTACTTGAACATCGATCCGGGAACGATGAGCCCCTTCCAGCACGGAGAAGTGTTCGTGACCGATGATGGGGCCGAGACGGACCTCGACTTGGGACATTATGAGCGTTTTACCCATGCGCGGATGAGGAAAGAGAACAACTACACTGCGGGCCGCATCTATTACAACGTCATCTCGAAAGAGCGCGTTGGCGATTATCTGGGCGGGACCGTCCAGGTGATTCCTCATATTACCGATGAGATCAAGCGCTGCATCCGACACGTGGATAATGGGGAGGACGTCGTGATTTGCGAGATCGGGGGGACAGTGGGCGACATCGAGAGTCTCCCCTTTCTCGAGGCGATCCGCCAGTTTCGATTCGACCACGAACCCGGACACGTCATTCATATCCACGTGACGCTGGTACCCTACATCAAGACTTCCGAGGAACTGAAGACCAAGCCGACGCAGCATTCCGTCATGAAGCTGCGCGAAATCGGCATTCAACCAGATATTCTGTTGTGCAGAACGGAGATGCCTCTTGAGGAGGACGTGAAGCGGAAAATTTCCTTGTTTTGCAACGTGCCTCCAAGCGCGGTGATTACGGCAATCGACGTAGACTGCATATATGAGGTGCCCTTGAGGTTCAACGAAGAGGGTCTGGACCAGATAGTGGTGGAATTGTTGAAACTCGACAAAGCGCGGCAAACGCCTGATCTGAGTATTTGGGAGGAGATCTCCCGCAAGGAGCGAGAACCCAAAATCAGCAGCAACATTGCCATCGTCGGGAAATACGTGGACTTGAAGGAGTCTTACAAGTCCTTGTCCGAAGCCTTGAGTCACGCGGGTTTCGGGAACGACGTCCAGGTGAATCTGCATTATGTGGATAGCGAAGAGATAGAAAAGCGCGGCAGCGCGCCGCTGCTCTCCCAGGCGCATGGAATTCTGATACCCGGTGGATTCGGCGAGCGGGGGATCGAAGGGAAGATCGCCGCCGTACAGTATGCGCGTGAACGGCTGGTTCCTTTTCTCGGCATTTGTCTGGGGATGCAATGCGCGATCGTGGAGTATTCAAGGAATATCTGCGGCTTGGAGGCGGCGAACAGCTCGGAGTTTTCGAACGAGACGCCTCACCCCGTGGTGGCTCTCATGCCTGATCAGGAGGGAGTAGACATGGGAGGCACGATGCGGCTGGGTGCTTATCCGGGAACTTTAAGGCCTGGTTCTCTAGCGGCGGAAATATATGGCGGGGTGTCGCAATTTGAAGAGCGACATCGGCATCGCTACGAGGTGAACAATGCCTACCGCGAGGATTTGGAGGAGAATGGGCTTCACTTTAGCGGACTCTCCCCGGACGAAAGCCTGGTGGAGATGATAGAGTTGCCGGGGCATCCCTATTTCATCGGGTGCCAGTTCCATCCCGAGTTCAAAAGCGCGCCCTACGCCCCGCATCCTCTGTTTCACGGGTTCATCGCCGCCGCCAAAAAAGCGAGCGGGGAGTTGTTCCCCTGATGCGCCTTTTCGTGCCGCTCATGCGGCATCAGGTCTGGAAAAGATAAAGAATGTCAGAAAAGAAGATAGTAAAAATCGGGGATGTGTCCTTCGGCGAGCCGGGAGCGATATGCGTCATTGCAGGGCCTTGTGTGATCGAAAGTGAAGAATTAACCAGAAAATGTGCTGAAAAAGTAAAAGAAGCGACAGAAAAATGCGGTATCGGTGGAGTATTCAAGGCTTCTTATGACAAGGCGAATCGCAGTTCAGCACAATCACCGCGCGGACCCGGCATCGAGAAGGGTTTGAAAATACTTGATATGGTAAGACGCGAGACTGGCCTTCCAGTGATCTCGGACGTTCACAGCCCCGAAGAAGCCGAAAGCGCGGCCTGTGTGCTGGACGCGCTTCAGATTCCCGCTTTCTTATGTCGCCAGACAGACCTCCTCCACGCCGCGGGAAGAACGGGGAAACCCGTGAACGTCAAAAAAGGGCAGTTCATGGCGCCCGAGGATATGAAAAACGTCGTGGAAAAGCTTGAGGAAACGGATTGCCGGCAAATACTTCTTACTGAAAGAGGGACTAGTTTCGGCTACCACAACTTGGTTTCTGATATGCGTTCGCTCGTGAAGATGCGCGAATCGGGATATCCCGTGGTTTTCGATGCGACGCACAGCGTTCAATCGCCGGGCGGGCTCGGGGAAAGTTCGGGAGGCGATAGAAGTATGGTTCCTCATCTCGCGCGTGCTGCGGCGGGCGTGGGCGTAGACGCTTTTTTCATCGAATGCCACCCCAGGCCGAATGAGGCATTGTCAGATGGCCCCAATATGATGGACATCGAAGATCTGGGTTCTCTCGTCGCCTCGTTGCAGTCGATAGATTCAGCGCGCCTCGGCGCACAATAGAATTTCGAAAAGTCTGTTCATCCTTACATCGCAAGTTTCGCTCGTTTTCTGTTCGCTTCATAGCATACCTGCCGCCGGTGGGCTCAACTCAGTGCATCTTCCATGATAGATGAGATCGGGAAATCTCAGGTTTTCCTGCGCTGGCGGGTCTGGAATTTGGCGTAAAATATGAATTGGCGCAACTTTTGAACATTTTGATAAGATATGAGTCATATGGATTGATTGAAACTTTTTGCTCGCGATTTCATGAGAAGAACCCATGCAACAT
>VXPH01000143.1 GCA_009839615.1 Nitrospinota bacterium | reverse complement strand
GACGTGCTGGACCGCATAGGTTACCTTGAGGGAGTTGAAATCGTCGTTCGGATCATCGGGGTTGTCGAAATAATATTGGACGAAGCCGCCGTCTTCGCTGGTAGTCGCTGTGCGGATGATCTGCGGCAGAATGAGCCGATTGGTCACCTGGTCTCTCAGGGTATCCGTGGGTCTGCGGAATTCGAATTTATCCGGGAACGCGCCGTGGAAAATCGTGTAGCCGGTGGGCTCCATGATGAAGAGATAAACGGGGCCGTGCCTCCAGGGTCCGTTCGGATCCCTCAAGACGCTCTTCACCTGCTAGAAAGCGGCGCGGCCTTCCGAGCGGAACGTGGTCAGGACGTAATCCCTCGCCTCTTTCACGAAGGTCTTGAGCGTTTCACGGTCCACCACCTGGTCGGCCCGTACTGTCGGGTCGCCGGGGTCGATGGTCTCCGTGTCGAGGTGAGCTTCCCCGATATCGAGGCCAGCGACGAGTATGAGCGGCCTGGCGCCCGCACGCTGGAAGCCGACGGCGTAGCCGCCGCCGATCTGCGCCGGCAAGGCGCCGCCGTCCGGGTTCGAGAAACTTCCCGTCGTGCGCAATGCGGCAGCGCCCGTCGCAGCGGCAATCGCCCCCCAAACGGCGGGCTTGAGCGGCCTGCCGCCCAAAGCCGCCCTGGCCGCGTGAAAGAACACCCTTCCATCAGTGGAAATGGTCGTGAGATAGGTGGAGCCGGATTTCCAGGGTCCCTCCTGCCTGACGACGCAAGCGTTGTGCGCCAGTTCCGGCCCTCTCTGGACGCTCTCCATATAGCGTTTCGCCGCCAGGGCGAAATCGCTGATGGCGGCTGTGCCCGCCTCCACCTGCTCGGCCGTGATGCTCGGAGTGGCGAGGGGATTCGCTGCGACGCCCGCCGGGAGCGGGCAGCCTTGCGCCAGCACGCCCCCTCCTTCTCCGTAGATACCCGCGCCGAAGATGAGCGGGTATTCGAACGTGGTCCCATCCGGCCTCCTGGCCTGAAAGACGTGCTGGTGCACGAAGCTCACCTTGAGGGTGTTGAAATCGTCGGTCGGGTCGTCCGGGTTGTCGAAGTAATACTCCACGAATCCGCCATCGGGGTTGTTTCTTGCGGTCTGGATGATCTTCGGCAGAATGAGGTCGCCCTGTTCACCAGACGGCAACTGCTCCCTCAGGGTATTTGTAGGCGTCTGGAACTCGAACCTGTCCGGAAACGCTCCGTGAAAGATCGTGTAGCCGCTGGGCTCCATGATGAAGAGATAGGTCGGGCCGTGCCTCCAGGGGCCGGCCGGATCTCTCAAGACGCTCTTCACCTGCGTGAAAGCGGCGCGGCCTTCTGACTGGAAACGCTCGATGACATACTGCGTCGCTCCCTCGACGAAGGCCTGGAGCGTTGCGCGGTTCACCACCTGATCGGCGCGCACTTCCGGAGCGCCTGGGTCGATGGTTTCCGTGCCGAGGTGGGATTCGCCGATGTCGAGGCCGGCGACGAGGATGAGCGGATTGCCCCCGGTGCGCCTGAAGCCGACGGCGTAGCCGCCGACTCCCTGAACAGCGCCCCCATCTGCGTTCGGGAAACTTCCTGCTTGGACCACACCGGCCAAAGCGGCCCTGACGTCGGCAGGTGCAGTAGCGGTGATTCCCAGCGCGCGAAGGATCGCTCCGTAAACTACTCTGTTAAGCGGTCTGCCGCTCAACGAAGCCTTGGCCGAGTGGAAGAACACCCTTCCGTCGATGGATACGGTGACGAGGTAGGTGTCACCGGACTTCCAGGGCCCCTCATGCCTGATCAAACACGCGTTATGCGTCAGCTCCGCCCCGATCTGGACACTCTGCATGTAGTCTCTCGCCGCCAGGGCGAAATCGCTCAAATCGGCGGTGCCCGCTTCCACTTGCGCGGCCGTAATGCTCGATGTGGCGAGTGGATTCTCGTCAACGCCGACCGGGAGGGGGCAGGCGTCCTGGGCGAAGGCGGCGGGAGCGGCGGCCAATACGCCGGCCAAGGTCAGAACAAGCCAAAAGAGAAATAATGGTTTCAGGGCCCTCATGGTGTTCTCCTTGTGTCTTGGGCCGTCCGCGCCGGGAAGCACTGTTGGAACATTCGTTCGCGCTGATCCCCGGCCTCATCGAGGCGTGGACGAGATGCGCTGCATCGTTTCCCGATATCGCAAAGCGGGCGTAGATAAGTCGCAACAAAATTGAATATGCGTTTAGATTACGATATGCCGCGCACGGGAGGCAAGGATTTTTTAGGGGGAGATGGCGGAAACCTGCTGATGCGAGGTGCGCGGATACGAACAGGCGCAAGGTGTTCGGCGGGCGGGTTTTCGACCGTCGCGCCCGGTCGGAGCGGGAGCGCATTTGCCCGCATTTGCGGTCACAGGTTTTCGCCGGCATGATCCAGAATCCCTCGCAAGGGAGAAGGCGTTCCCATCGATGCGGGGAGGGGAGAAAATGGAATGTGCGATTCGGCGTCAACGGCGCGATCTTCCGCCCTCGCTCTGCAAACCGCAACGGATCGCCCCTCGGTCACGAGGGGCCCCCTCTCCTCGCTCGCAAACACGCATGAAAACCAACCCCTCCTTAACGGGGGGGGGGTAAAAGCGATGTCCCCCAACCGGATGGCGGTTATACACATGTGACCCGGCCCCCGAACTTACGGGTGT